>JADGHA010000001.1 GCA_019689695.1 Micromonosporaceae bacterium
CTACTGGCCGTGCGTTCCCCCCTGGCCGTACCGGATAGCGGCCGGTTCGCGCCGCCCCGCCGACCCCCGCCCGTGGCCTGGTCGGCCACCGAAAGCGAAGGGACGAAGCGAACAACAACCGCTTGCCGTAGTAGGACTCAAAGACGGTACGCGAACCACCCCCGCGCCTGTCAACAGCTTCGGCCCAGTCGATCTCGGGCCGTCGGCGTGTCGCCCCTGGCGTGTTCTCCGGCCGGCCACTGTGGTCACGCGGCGCGCAGGTGCTGTTGCAGCACGGCGTCGGCGGCGGCCGGATGCTCGGCGGCGAGCAGGCCGGCGGCGGCGAGCACGCCACGCACATCGGTCACAGTGGTCGCCCGTTGTGGCAGTGCCCAGCCACCACCGTGGTCCGCCAGCGCCTCCTCGAGTACGGCCGCGGCCCGGCCCGGGCCCGCGTGCCGGAGCACGCCCCCGGAGCCGACCGCGAGGCGTACCCGGCTGAGGTCCTTGCCCCCACGGCGCGGCGCACCCGGCCCGGCCGGCTCACCCCGGGCGTGGCGACGCAACGCGACGGTGGCGGCGAGCGTCGCCAGCCGCAGGTCCACCGCCCGCTCCGCGGCGTGCGCGGGCAGCCACCGGGGGTCGGCGGCCCGCGCGGCCGCGGCGGCGGCAAGCCGGCCCTCCTCAGTGGAGGACAGCAGCCGCTCCTGGCGGGCCGCCTCGACCACACCCGGCGCGCTCCACCGCACGCCCAGGTCGCCCTCGACGGTGCGGCTGCGCCACAGCGTGCCCGCAACCTCCGGCTCCGCTCCGGCGTCCGGCGCGAGCACCGAGTACACGTCGGTGGTGGCGCCACCGACGTCCACCACGGCCAGGTCGTGCCCGGTCCGGTCGGCCAGCAGCTCCACCGCGGTCAGCACGACGTCCGGTGTGGCGCCGCGGACCAGGGAGGCGAACCGCGGCCCCCGGGACAGCTTCTTGCCGCCGATGACGTGCCGCAGGAACACCTCGCGGATGGCGGCGCGCGCCGGCCGCGGGTTGAGCACGCCGATACGCGGCAACACGTTCTCCGTCGCGGTGACCGGGATCCCGCGGCCGGCGAGGATGTCCACGACCGTGCTGCGCGCCTCGGCGTTGCCGGCGACCACGACCGGCACCTTGTACCGCAGCCGCTGCGCGTTGTGGACGATCGTGTCCGCGTCGCCGCCGTCGGTGCCACCGACCAGCAGCACCACATCCGGGCGGGCGGCGCGCAGCGCAGCCAGCCCGGCCCGGTCGAGCCGCCCGGCGGCCACGTGCACCACCCGCGCCCCGGCCGACAGGCCCACCCGGTGGCCGGCCTCGGCGGTGACCAGCGCCTCGTGCCCGACCACCGCCAGCCGCAGCCCCCCACCGGCGGAGGAGCAGACGTACACATCGGACACCGTCACGCCGGTCGCGGCGACCGCCGCCGACAGGCCGTCCATCACATCCGTGCCCACAGTGGTCGGATGCGACGCGCTGGCGACCAGCGTCCCGTCGGCCAGGTCCACCACCACCGCCTTGGTGAAGGTGGAGCCGACGTCCACACACGCGGCCAGCGTCACGCCCGCCCCGCGCTTACCCTGACGATGCCGCCACAGAGATCCACAAACCTGTACTTTCCCGGAAATCCGCGGTCACGGGACGACGACCGTGCCGGTCGCCGTGACCGCGACGACCGGCGGGTCCAGCACCTTGGCGTCGCGGCACTGCACCACGCACTCGAACGTGATGGTCCGGCTGCGGTTGCCGACACGGACCAGGGTGGCGGTCACCTCGAGCACGTCGCCGCCGCGGACCGGCGCCGTGAACTGCACGTCGTCGTAGGACGCGAACAGGCCCTCGTCGCCGTCGTGCCGGATGCACACCTCGGTCGCCGCATCCCCGAACAGGGCCAGGACGTACGCCCCGTCAACCAGGTTTCCGGCGTAGTGCGCGTGGCTGTACGGCACGTACCGGCGATGGGTCACCTTCATGACACCCGCTTCCGTCATGCCGCCCTCTTCTGTGTCCCGTCGCGGCTTGTCACCAGGGCGTGCACCAGGTAGCTGGCCACCTCGCGCGGGCTGGTGCCCCGGCCGAAGATGCGGTCCACGCCCAGCTCGCCGGCCATCAGCTCGTCGAACCGGGGCCCACCGACGACCAGCAGCGGCCGCCGGCCGGCCGGGAACGCCTCCCGGAACGCCGCGGACATCTCCCGGACGTTGTGCAGGTGCGCGTCCCGCTGGGTGACCACCTGGGACACCAGCACCGCGTCCGCCTTCTCCGCCCGCGCCCGCTCCACCAGCTCCGGCACGCTGACCTGGGCGCCCAGGTTGACCACGGCGAACTCCCGGTAGTACTCCAGGCCCTTCTCCCCCGCGATCCCCTTGACGTTGAGGATCGCGTCGATGCCCACGGTGTGCGCGTCCGTGCCGATGCAGGCGCCCACCACCACCAGCCGGCGCCGCAGCCGCCGCCGGACCAGCTGGTTGATTTCCTTCGGCGACAGCAGCGGGAAGTCCCGCTCGACCACCCGCACCGCGGACAGGTCGACCAGGTGGTTGACCCGGCCGTAGACCACGAAAAACGTGTGCGCGTCGCCCATCTGCTTGGCGTGCACCACCATCGCCGGGTCCACACCCATCTTGCCGGCCAGCTGCAGCGCCGCGCCCTCGGCCCGCTTGTCCAGCGGCACCGGAAGCGTGAACGACAGCTGCACCATCCCATCCCCGGTGGTGTCCCCGTACGGCCGCACGATCGTGCCGCTCACTGCGTCCCCTCCAGGATCTCGGTGGCCGGGTTGTAGTAGTCCGGCTCGTGCCGGGCCACCCCGTCCAGGCCCCGGCCGCGGTCCGGCGGGCGCTTCATGATGCCGAACGTGCCCGCGGCGATCGCGTTCAGCAGCCCCTCGTCGACGATGCGCTCCAGCAGCTGGACCGCCTCGGCCAGCACCGTCGCGGCCCGGCGCTGGATGAAGCCGCCCGGCTTCGGCACGAAGTCCTCGTGCAGGCCACTGCAGGCGTTGAGCACGTAGCGCACGTTCTGCAAGGCGATGTCCCGGTCGGACAGCCACGGCGTGGCCACCGCCTCGGTCATCATGCCGACCAGCAGGATGCCCTGGCCGGTCAGCACACCGGCCAGGTTGAAGAAGCCATCCAGCAGGTTGCCGCGGAACACGTCGCCGGTCATGTGCCGGGTCGGCGGCATCCATTTCAGCGGCGCCCGGGGGAACAGCTCCCGGGCCAGCAGGGCGTGCGCCAGCTCCAGCCGGAAAGACTCCGGCAGGTCCGGGTTGATCTCGAACGCGTGGCCCAGGCCCAGCTGCCAGTCGGCCAGCCCCGCCTCGTGCGCGAAGTACTCGTTGAGCAGCTGCGAGACGGTGACCGTGTGCGCCGCCTCGACCGCGTCGGCGGTGGTCAGGTAGTTGTCCTCGCCGGTGTTGATGATGATCCCGGCGCGGGCGTGGATCTGCCGGGAGAACCGCTGGTCCACAAAGGTGCGGATCGGGTTGATGTCGCGGAACAGGATGCCGTACATGGAGTCGTTGAGCATCATGTCCAGCCGCTCCAGCCCGGCCAGCGTGGCGATCTCCGGCATGCACAGCCCGGAGGCGTAGTTGGTCAGCCGCACGTAGCGGCCCACCTCGGCGGAGACCTCGTCCAGCGCCGCCCGCATCAGCCGGAAGTTCTCCTGCGTGGCGTACGTGCCGGCGAACCCCTCCCGGGTCGCGCCCTCGGGCACGTAGTCCAGCAGGGACTGGCCGGTGGACCGGATCACCGCGATCACATCCGCGCCCTCCCGGGCCGCCGCCTGCGCCTGCCTGATGTCCTCGTAGATGTCCCCGGTCGCGACGATCAGATAGATCCACGGCCGCTGCTTCGGGTCGCCGTGGCGGCGGATCAGCCGTTCGCGTTCGGCGCGCCGCCGGTCGATGCGCCGGATCCCGGCGGCGACCGACCGCCTCGCCGCCCGCCGGGCCGCGGTCGCGGCGCGGCCCGTCGGCACCTCGAAGTGCACCGACCCGGCCGCCGCCTTCTGCGCCAGTAGCGTCAGGTCGTCCACACCGGACGAAGCGGCCGCGGCGAACACCGGCAGGGCCACCCCGTGGCCCAGGCCGACGTCGGCGACGACGGCGTCCACCAGGCGGTTGACCCAGGGGATGCCATCCGGGTCGGCACCGGCGACCCCGGCCAGGCGCAACACCGCCCGCTCCACGGAGACCGTCGTGTGGCTGCGGGCCAGCTCCACCACCGGCCGCCCGGCCCGCCGGGCCAGCTGACGCGCCCGGCGCACCAGCTGGCGATCCAGGTCAAGCTTGCTCATGACTCCTCGAAGATGGTCTCTCCATGTAAGACAGTGCGCCGGCACGCCGGCAGCGGCTCGTCCTGTTCGGCGAACTCCGGCATCGCCGGGACCGACCAGACCGCGAACGTGGCGTCGCCACCGGGCACCAGCACGCCCTCGGCGTCGCGGTGCACCGCCCGCCAGCCGCCGCGGGTGTGCGCGGCGAAGGCCGCCCTCACGCTCATCCGGTGCCCCGGGTTGTGGTGCCACACCGCCGCCCGCACCGCGCCCCACGGGTCCAGCGGCGTGACCGGCGAGTCCGAGCCGAACGCCAGCGCCACACCCACCCCGTGCATCGCACCCCAAGGGTTGGACTGCAACGACCGCGCCACGCCCAGCCGCCTGGCGTACATCTGGTCCTCGCCACCCCACAGCCGGTCGAACGCCGGCTGCATGCTCGCCACCACCCCGTACTCGACGAACCCCGCGATCAGCCGCTTGTCCACGATCTCGGCGTGCTCGACCCGGTGCCTGGCCGCCCGGATCCGCTCGACGCCCAGCTGCCCCGCTGCCGCCGCGAACCCGGCCAGCACCGTGCCGATAGCCGCGTCGCCGATGGCGTGGAAGCCGCCCTGCACGCCGTGCGCGGCGCAATCCAGCAGGTGGTCACGCACCTGGTCGGCGGTGAGGTACCCGTGCCCCGACCCGCCGTCACCGTCCACATAGGGCGCGGTCAGGTGTGCGGTCCGCGCGCCCAGCGCCCCGTCCGCGTACAGGTCCCCGCCGGCGCCGACCGCACCCAGCTCCCGGGCCTTGCCGGCGGCCATCAGCTCGCCCCAGTACCCGTACACCTCGGGCAGCGGCTCGGCCGCCGACAGCGCCAGCAGGCCGGTGAAGTCCGCCTCGTCCGACGTGCCCGGCCCCCCGCACTCGTGCACCGCGGCGATGCCCATGGCGGCCGCGCGCCGCAACGCCGCCCGCTGCGCCGCGGTCCGCTGCGCCGGCGTCACCGCACCCAGCGCAACCGCGCGCACAATGTCGTGCGCGCCCCGGCGCACCCAGCCCGAGGCGTCGTACCCGGGCGCGGCGGCGGCCTGCGGCGCGGCCGCCAGCAACGCCGTCGAGCAGGCGGCCGAGTGGATGGACGCCTGAGACAGGTAGACCATCCGGCCCCCCGCCGCCCGGTCCAACTCCTCCGCGGTCGGCGGGTGCGGCCGGGGCCACCCCGACTCCTCCCACCCGTGGCCGAGCACCACCGCGTCCCGGGGCAGGCCCGCGGCGAACCGGGCCACCGCGTCGAGCACGTCCGCGGCCGAGCCGGTCCCGGCCAGATCCAGGCCGCCCAGCGCCAGCCCGGTCTCCGTACAGTGCACGTGGGCGTCGACGAACGCCGGGGTGACCAGCGCACCGGCCAGGTCCACCACCCGGTCGGCGGCGGGCGCCTCGGCGTCCGGGCCGAGCCAGGCGATGGTCTGGCCGCGGACCAGCAGGGCCGTGGCGGACGGGTCGGCGGTGCTGTAGACGTGGCCGCCGCGGTACAGGGTGGTTGGCTCCATGCTGGTCAGTGTGCCGCCAACCGGGCGTCGAGGAGCCCGCGTACCCCCGGCTCGGTGCGCACCAGGTCCAGCGCGTAGTCCGCGTGCCCGGGCACGAACCCGTTGCCGATCAGCATGGTCACGTCCGCGGCGAGCCCTTCGGCACCCAACGCGGCCGACGCGAAGCTGGTCGCCATGGAGAAGAAGATCACCGTGCCGCCCGCCGCGGTGGCCAGAACCGCCCCGTGCTCACAGCCTGGCACGTCCACGCAGACCACCGTGACATCGGCCGGCTCGCCGACCGCCGCGGCCAGCCCGACCGGGTCCCGGGCGTCCGCGACGACCACCTGGTCTGCCAGCCCGGCCCGCGCCAGCAGGTCGCGCTCCGCGGCGGTCGGGACCACACCCACCGTACGCCCGGCTCCCGCGCGCCGCGCCGCGGCCAGCGACAGGCTGCCGCTCTTGCCCGCCGCGCCGAGCACCGTGACCGTCGGGCCCTGGTAGCGCCGCACCACGCGGTCGGTCAGCGCCGGCGCGCCGCACACGTCGAACACCGCGAGCGCCAGGCCCGGGTCCAGGTCGTCCGGGAGCACCGCGGCGACCGAGCGGGCGAACAGGATCGCGTGCCCGGCGCAGGGCACCTGCTCGCTGGCGCCGTCCCAGCGGGCGAGCCCATCGGTGATGGCCAGCGGCGTGAGCGTCAGCGACACGAGCGTGGCGATGCGGTCGCCGGGCTTGAACGCCAACGGGGAGGCGGGACCGACCGCGTCGACCGTGCCGATGAGCATCCCGCCCGATCCGGTCACCGGGTTGTGCATCTTCCCCCGGGTCGCGACGATCTCCAGCACCTCGGCGCGCACCGCGTCGCCGTCGCCGCCATGCTTCTCCCGCAGCTGGCGGAAGCTCGCCGCATCCAGGTTGAGCCGCTCAACCGCCACCCGCACCTCGGACGGCGCGATCTCCGGCCGGTTGTCCAGCCGCCACGCGGCCTGCGGCAACACCCCGGGCGGGTCCACGACCCGATGCAGACCTACGGGAGACGTCACAGTTTTCATCCTAACGGACAGGAAATCTTACGGCAGAATAGGGTATCTACAGCAGAACATGCGTAGGAGGTGCCGTGAGCAGCGATCAGCCGTACGAGTACCGCCGCCGCGAGCTGGTGGAGCCGGACTGGAGGCGGTTCCCCGGCTGGCGCACCGTCACCCGCGAGGAGTGGGAGTCCGCGCAATGGCAGCGGGCGCACTGCATCAAGAACGCCCGCCAGCTGCGCGCCGTCCTCGGCGACCTGGTCGACGAGCGCTTCTACGCCGACCTCGTCGACGACCAGCAGCGGCTGGCCACCATGTCGATGCTGGTGCCGCCACAGATGCTCAACACCATGGTCCCCGACGCCCCGCCCAGCACCGACACCTTCTACGCCGACCCGGTACGCCGATACATGATCCCGGTCGCCTCCGACCGCCGTACCGACTGGCCGAGCCACCCGTACGCCACCCGCGACTCACTGCACGAACACGACATGTGGGTGGCCGAAGGACTCACCCACCGCTACCCCACCAAGGTGCTGGCCGAGCTGCTCTCCACCTGCCCCCAGTACTGCGGGCACTGCACCCGCATGGACCTCGTCGGCAACTCCACGCCCACAGTGGACAAACTGAGGCTCACCCTCAAGCCGGTCGACCGGTACGACGCGATGATCGCCTACCTGCGCACCCACCCAGGCGTCCGCGACGTCGTCGTCTCCGGCGGCGACGTGGCCAACGTGCCCTGGCGCCAACTGGAGAGCTTCCTCATGCGGCTGCTGGACATCGAAAGCGTGCGCGACATCCGGCTGGCCACCAAGGCCCTGATGGGCCTGCCGCAGCACTGGCTGCAACCACACGTCGTGGAGGGCCTGGAACGGGTCGCCCGCACCGCCGCCCGGCGCGGCGTCAACCTCGCCATCCACACCCACGTCAACCACGTCAACTCGTTGACCCCGCTGGTCGCCCGCGCCGCACAGACCGCCCTGGAGGTCGGCGTGCGCGACGTACGCAACCAGGGCGTCCTCCTGCGCGGCGTCAACGCGACCAGCGCAGACCTGCTCGACCTCTGCTTCGCCCTGCAGGGCGAAGCCGGCATCCTGCCCTACTACTTCTACATGTGCGACATGATCCCCGGCGCCGAGCACTGGCGCGTAGCGGTGTGGCAGGCCCAGCAGCTCCAGCACGACATCATGGGCTACCTGCCCGGCTACGCGACCCCGCGAATCGTCTGCGACGTACCGTTCGTCGGCAAGCGCTGGGTGCACATGGTCAGCGAGTACGACCGGGAACGCGGCATCTCGTACTGGACCAAGAACTACCGCACCTCGATCGAGGCGGCCGACCCGGACGCGCTCACCCGGACCCACCCGTACTACGACCCGATCGACACCCTGCCCGAGTCCGGCCAGCGCTGGTGGGCCAAACAGCAGGCGGCCGACGCGCCCCGCGAGTCAGCCTGACGGCGGCGGGGTATCCAGGGTGGCGATCTGAGCGCCACAGCGGTCCAGCGCCGACAGCAGCGCCTGGTCCGCGCCGACCAGCAACAGGCAGCGGTCCGGGCCGGAGAGCAGGCCGCCAGGCAGCCGCAGCGCCTGCGCCAACACCTCCGGCTCCAGGACAGACGCTGCGGCCAGGTCCACGACCACCAGGCTGGCGCTGCCGGCGAGCGCGGTGAGGCTGTCCACCAACCGGTCCACCGCCGCCCCGGCCAGCCGGCCAGCCGGCCGCAGCACGGCCGTGAGCCACAAGTCGGGCCAATCCGCGGTGAGGTTCACCGTGGTCGCTGCCTGCCGGGTACCGGTCATGACGCGCTCCCTTGCGGTCTCGGCTGATGTCCGTCCCCTCAGCCTGATGGATGTCCCCGAGACCGACCTGAGCCAAAGCTGTGAGCTCCCTGGCTCCAGCCCCCGTACGCAGACAGCACGGCGGGGCGCCTCACCGCAAGAGACGCCCCACCGTGGTCTGCGGGCTCCGCCGCCGGGTCAGCCGCGGAAAGCGTCCGGGCCCTGCTGACCGGTCTCCCTGGCCTGCTGGTCCCGCCTGACCCTGGCCTCCTCCCGGTCCGCGGCACCCTCCGCCTGCATGTTCTCCTTCTTCATGGCGCCGCCGACCTTCTCCTTGGCTCGGCCCTTCCACTCTTCCGCCATGTTCCGTGCCTTGTCTGCCAGGCTCATATCGACTCCCCCTCTGTCTCACCCCTGAGGTTGCCCACCCGGTGAGCCGGCAAACCACCACCCGGGACCGGCGCAAGACGATACGGTGCACCCGATGACCGCCAGCGCCTGGATCACAGCCCGGGCCCGCGGCAACCTGGACAGCTACCTCGTTGTCAGTGGCGCGGTGGTGATCTGGGCCGCGGGGGTGGCCGCTGCAGCCACCTGGGTCGGCGACTTCCCGCTACACGTCGCCACCGTACGGACGCTGGCCGCCGACTTCGTCCACCCAGTGGACCCCATGGTGGGCACCGGCCAGGGCAGCCCGTACTACTCGCCGTACACCCTCACGCTTGCGGCAGCGGTCCGGATCACCGGTGCGGCGCCTGCCACGGTCCTCGGGCTCGTCGGTGTGGTCAACATCGTTCTGCTGCTGGTCGCGTTCCGGCGCCTCGTGGCCTGCTTCAGCCGGTCAGCAGCGGCCGCCACAGTCTCCCTCGCCGCAATGCTGTTGTTGTGGGGGCCGGGATCTCCGGGTTGGAGCGGCTTCCCCGACATCCGGTCGCTGGCCGAGACGACGCCATACCCCAGCACGATCGGGCTCGCGTTGATGCTGTTCCTGTGGGAGCGGCTACTGCGCTACCCCACCGCGGCATCCATCGCCACCGCAGCGACGATCGGCGTGCTGGCCGCGGCGATCATCCTGATCCACCCGTTCACCGCCCTCGAGACCGCCGTCGGCGGCGCAGCGATCATGGTCAGCGTCGCGCGCGGCGGGCCACCGCACGGCTGGCTGTTGCTCGTCGCCGCCGCAGCCGTCGCCGCACTGGTCACCATGGCGTGGCCCTACTCCTCATCAGGTGACCTGCTCGCCGCCGGCTCCGCACTGGTGGAGATCCACCGGCCGCTGCGCACCGCCCTCCTGGACGGCGGGTCCCTCATCTGTGTCTACGGCCTGGTCGCGCTGCCCGCACTGGCCCTGCGGCTGCGACAGGACCGGCTCGATCCGCTCGTGCTCGTCTTCGCCCTCGGCTGCGCGGTCGTGGCGGTTGCCCTGGCCAGCCGGCAGTATCAGTACCTGCGGGTGATTCCGGTCATGATGCTGCCACTACAGGTCGCCTTTGGGATCTTTGTGGCGGAGCGGGTGTCCGCGCCCGCGCTGGCCCGAATCGCCATGGCGGCGGCAGCGGCGCTCCTGGTGGCGGCCGGACTCGCCGTCAACCGGGCGCCGGCGCTGGGTGCGGCCAGCGCTGTACCGCTGTCCTGGCTGCCGCAGTCCTTGGCCCGCCCGTTGCGGACCCTGCCGGTCGGTGCCGATCCCGTCGACCGGGTGCGTGACTTCGCCCCGGCCGGCGCCACGGTGCTCACCGACTCGCCGCGGGCCGACCGCCGGCTGTACCTGATCGGCTACTACTCGGTGAACCCGGCCTGGCCGGACCCGTGGATCGGAGACGAGGCCACCCGCGCCGACGCCCGGGACACGCTGCTCGACAGCGCCACCCTGCCGGCCGAGCGTGGCGTGATCGCCCGGCGGTACGGCGCCCGATGCGTCTTGACCACCCGGTCGCCTGGGGTCACCCAAATCGACGGCTACCAACGGGTCGCCTCCTGGCCGGGTGGCCGGCTCTTCTGCACTAGTACGGGATCAGCGCCGGCATAGGGCTGAGTGGTACATCGTCGGCGACCTGCCCGCTTTGTGATCTTGGTTCGGCTCGCTCGTTGGATCTGTCTTCCCTTGCTTGTGGTTGGCGACACGTCGCGTACGCCATCCTAGGAAGCTAGTACCCTTCCCGCCGTGGTTGACTGGCCCTGTGGGGGAAATCGTCCTGCTTCGGCACGGCGCAACCGAGTGGAGCGCCGCCGGCAAGCACACCTCGTACACCGACGTCGACCTGACCGCGGACGGCGAGCGGGAAGCCCGGGCCCTGGCCCCCGCCCTCACCAGGTGGAACTTCATCGCGGTGTACAGCAGCCCGCGTAAGCGCGCGTTGTACACCGCGGACCTGGCCGGCCTCGAGGTCACCGAGGTCGACGAGGACCTGGGCGAATGGGACTACGGCGAGTACGAGGGCCGCACCACGGCGGAGATACGCCGGACCCGGCCGGACTGGTACCTGTGGCGGGACGGCTGCCCGGGCGGCGAGTCGGCCGAGCAGGTCGGAAAGCGGCTGGACCGGGTGCTCGCGGCGGCCCGGACCCTGCTCGACGCGGGCGACGTGGCGCTGGTCGGGCACGGACACGCCCTGCGCGTGGCCGGTGCCCGCTGGATCGCCCTCCCGCCCTCGGCCGGGGGCGTGCTGCGGTTGGACACCGGCACCATCAGCGTGCTCGGACACGAGCACGGGCACCAGGTCATTCGGCGGTGGAACGCGCCAGCGGCGTGACCGCGGGCGGTCGGTTCTCGAACGGCGTGGAGAGGACGACCGTGGTCCGGGTGGTGACGTTCGCCGCGGTCCGGATCTGCTGCAGCAGCCGCTCCAGGTCGGCCGGGCTGGCCACCCGCACCAGCAGCAGGTAGAAGTCCTCCCCCGCGACCGAGTAGCAGGACTCGATCTCCGCGAGGTGGGCCAGCCGTTCCGGCGCGTCGTCCGGCTGGGACGGGTCCAGCGGGCGGATCGCCACGAACGCGGTCAGCGGCAGCCCGATCGCTTCGTAGGCGACCCGGGCGGCGTATCCCTTGATCACGCCCCGCTGCTCCAGCCGGCGCACCCGCTGGTGCACCGCCGACACCGACAGGCCCACCTTCTCGGCCAGGTCGGTGTAGGACAGCCGGCCGTCGGTGGCCAGCGCGTCGACGATCGCGCGGTCGGTCTCCTCCACGGCGTGAAAACTACCCGCCGGAGTGTCGATTTCGCCGCCACGCCATGCGTCACTTGGCTAGCGGACCTTCGAGGAAAGGACACCCTGTGAAGTACGCGATGCTCATCTGCGGCGACGAGAGCACCTGGCAGGACGCCAGCCAAAAGGAGCGGGACGCCGCGTACCAGGCGATCTACGCCTGGATGGAGAAGTGGCAGGCGGCCGGCAAGATTCTCGCCGGCGGTGCGGAGCTGGACAGCGTGCGCAAGGCGAAGACGATCAGCCGCGGAGCGGACGGGCAACCGGTGGTCACCGACGGGCCGTACCTGGAGCTCAAGGAGGTGATCGCCGGCATGATCCTGCTGCAGGCGGACGACATCGACGACGCGGTGAACGTCGCCTCGGGATGGCCGGGCATCGCCAGCCGCGGCGCCAAGGTCGAGGTACGCCCGGTCATCGAGAACTGACCTACGCCGTCGGGCGCGGGTGCAGGCGCGCCCGACGGGGCGGCAAGGGCGCGCCTGCCGCTACCGCGTGCCGGCGAGGCGGCGGGCGAGCAGCTCGCGCTCGGCCGGGTTGGTGGCGAGCGCGAGCGCCCGCCGCGTCGCCTCGGCGGCCTCCTCCCGGCGACCGAGCGCGCGCAGGATCTCCGCCCGGGTGGCGTGCAGCAGGCGGTAGCCGGCGAGCCGGTCGGCCAGCGCGTCCACTTCGGACAACGCGGTTGCCGGGTCGACCGCGTACCGGGTCGCGACCGCCCGGGACAGCAGTACGACCGGCGAGGGCTGCAGCTCGTACAGGCGGTCGTAGAGGCCGCGGATCGCCACCCAGTCGGTCTGGTCGTACGACGGCGCGAGCGCGTGCAGCGCCGCGATGGCCGCCTGCAGCTGGTACGGGCCGGGTGCGTTGCGCGCCGCCGCCCGGCGCAGCCGGGCCAGCGCCGAGTCGATCATCTGCCGGTCCCACTGCCGGCGGTCCTGGTCCGCCAGCAGCACCAGCCGGCCCCAGCCGTCGAACCGGGTGGCCGACCGGGCCTCGTGCAGCTCCAGCAGGGCGGCCAGCCCGGCCACCTCCGGCTCGTTCGGCATCAGGCGAGCAAGCTCCCGGGCCAGGTCGAGCGCCTCACGGGCCAGCTCGCGCCGGTGCGGGGCTTGCCGGGAGCTGGCCAGGTATCCCTCGTTGAAGACCAGGTACACGGTGGCCAGGACGGCGGGCAGCCGCTCGCCGTACGCCTCGGGCTCGGGCAGCTCGAACCGCACGCCCCGGGCCCGCAGCTGGCGCTTGGCCCGCACCAGCCGCTGGGCCATCGTCGCGGTGGGCACCAGGAAACCGGCCGCGATCTCCTCGGTGGACAGTCCGCTCACCGCGTGCAGGGTCAGCGCCACCTGCGACGGCTGGGGCAGGCTCGGGTGGCAGCAGGCGAAGATCAGCGCCAGGCGGTCGTCGCCGGTGGGTGCCGGCGCCGGGGTGTGGGCCAGGGCGGCGAACCGGTCGCGTCCGGTGGCCTCCCGGCGCAGCCGGTCCAGGGCCTTTCGCCAGGCGGCGGTGACCAGCCAGCCGGCCGGGTTGGCCGGCACCCCGTCGGCGGCCCAGCTCGTCATCGCCTGGCTCACCGCGTCCTGCAGGGCCTCCTCTGCCCGGTCCAGGTCACCGAGGCGCCGGCTGAGCACACCGAGCATGCTCGCCGCATCTGTGCGCCAGACGCGGTCCAGGATCTCCCGCAGGTCGCCCACCCGGTGAGTCTGCAACATTCCGCGCCCCGGATGTGGTCGCGACCACGGTGCGAACGGCGCGGGCCGCCGCGGTAGGCGGCGAAGCCGGGCCAGGTCAGAGCGCGCGGGAGATGACCAGGCGCTGGATCTGGTTGGTGCCCTCCACGATCTGCAGCGCTTTCGCCTCGCGCATGTACCGCTCGACCGGGTGGTCGGCGACGTAGCCGTACCCGCCGAGCACCTGCACCGCGTCGGTGGTCACCCGCATCGCCACGTCGCTGGCGAACAGCTTCGCCTTGGCCGCCTCGACGCCGAACGGACGGCCGGCATCCTTGAGCCGGGCCGCCGCCAGGGTCAGCGCCCGGGCCGCGGCGACCTGGGTGGCCATGTCGGCGAGCAGGAACGACAGCCCCTGGAACTCGATGATCGGGCGGCCGAACTGTTCCCGCTCCCGGGCGTACTCGGTGGCGTAGTCGAGCGCCGCCTGGGCGAGGCCGACCGCGCAGGCCGCGATGCCGAGCCGGCCCGCGTCCAGCGCGTCCATCGCGATCCGAAAGCCGCGCCCCTCCTCGCCGACCAGCCGGTCGGCGGGCACCCGGGCGTCGTCGAAGACGATCTGGGCGACCGGCGACGAGCGCAGCCCCATGGTCCGCTCCCGGGCCTGTGGCAGTACTCCAGGGGTGCCGGCGTCGACGAGCAGGCAGGACACGCCGGAGGCGCCCGGACCGCCGGTGCGGCAGAAGACGCTGTAGAAGTCGGCCTGCCCGGCGTGGGTGATCCACGCCTTCGTGCCGGAGACGGTGTAGTAGTCACCCTCGCGGACGGCCCGGGTGGTCAGGTGCGCGGCGTCCGAACCGCCCTGCGGCTCGGAGAGGCATATGGCGCCGAGCAGCTCGCCGCCGAGCATCTCCGGCAGCCGCTTGCGCTGCAACTCGGTGCCGTACTTCGCGACCGGGTGGCAGGACAGCGTGTGCACGCTGACCGCCTCGGCCACGGCGAGCCACCGGTACGCCAGCTCCTCGAGCACCTGCAGGTAGACCTCGTACGGCTGGCCGGCACCGCCGTACTCCTCCGGATAGGGCAGGCCGAGCAGGCCGGACCTGCCGAGCAGGCGCAGCAGCTCCCGCGGGAACTCGCCCCGCTGCTCGTACTCGGCCGCCCGCGGCGCCAGCTCACGGTCGGCCAACTCACGGGTCAGCTCCAGCAGCTGCCCGGCTTCTTCGGTTGGCAGTAGCCGTTCCACCCCCATGCGCCTAGCTTAACGTTCGTTTGGGATATGGGTGGGGACGGATCCCGGCGGGGCAGCCCCGGGACGCCGACGGAAGGGAGCGGCGACGCCCGCATGCCAGCACGCCGGATGGGTACGTCCGGAGCGTGCCGGTTGGTCCCGCGACGCGTCCCGGGCTCAGGTGGGACCTCGCCGCCGTGCTCGGCTTCCTCGTCGGCGCCGGCTACCTGACCAGCAGGCTGTGGCACGACCTGCCGCACACGCGCGGCACCAACGCGCCGGACCAGGCGCAGTTCGAGTGGATGCTCGCCCACGGCGCGCGGGTGGTCCGCCACTTCGACTACCCGTTCGTCACCAACCGGATGAATGCGCCGGACGGCGTGAACCTGATGGCCAACACCTCCATCCTCGGTTTGTCGGTGCCGCTGTCCCCGGTGACCCTGATCTTCGGGCCGCACGCCGCCTTCACGGTGCTTTTGACCGCGGCGTACGCGGCGACCGGCATCGCCTGGTACTACGTGCTGTCCCGGCACGTCGTCGCCGCCCCCGGCGCCGCCGTCCTCGGCGCGGCCTTCTGCACGTTCGCCCCGGGCATGGTGTCGCACGGCAACGGCCACCCGAACATCGTGGCGCAGTTCCTGGTGCCGTTCATCGTCTGGCGCACGCTGGCCCTGGGCCGGTCCGGGCGGCCGCTGCGCAACGGCAGCCTGCTCGGCCTGCTGGTCACCTGGCAGGCCTTCATCAACGAAGAGATCCTGCTGCTGACCGCGGCCGGCGTCGGGATCTTCGTCCTTGTCGTCGGGGTCTTCCGCCGCCGGTACTGGCGGCGGATCCTGCCGTTCATGGCCGGCCTGGGCGTCGCCGCCCTGGTCGCCGGCGCGCTGCTGGCGTACCCGCTGTGGGTCCAGTTCACCGGGCCGGGCAGCTACCGCGGGCTCAGCGCCAACATCCAGCAGTACGGCGCCAACCTCGCCGCCTACCCGGCCTTCTCCCAGCTGTCCCTGGCCGGCAGCGCGCGGAGCGTGCGCGGCCTGGCGCAGAACCCGACCGAGGAGAACGCCTTCCTCGGCTGGCCGTCACTGATCCTGGTGGGCGGCGTGGTCACCTACCTGTCCCGGCGGCTCACCGCGCTCGCCGTCGCCGCCACCGGCGCCGTCTTCGCGGTCTGCTCGCTCGGCCCGGTGGTCAAATGGCGCAGCACCGGGCTGGGCCGCGGCCCGTGGGCGGCCGTGCAGTCCCTGCCAGTCCTTGACACGGTCGTGCCGACCCGGTTCGCACTCGCCACCGTGCCGGTCACCGGAGTGCTGCTGGCGATGGGCTGGGACCAGTGGCGCCGGCAGGGGCGCCTGGAGGTGGAGCGCGACGGCGGGGCCCGGCACGGCGGCTTCGGGCGGTCCCTGCGGTACGCGTCGTACGCCCTGGTCCCGGCGGCCTTCGCCGCCGCGCTGCTACCGTCCGCACCACGCCCGCTGCCCACCGTCCACCGGACCGCGACGCCCGCAGTGCTGGTCAACGGCGCGCTGGACCGGTACCTGACCGGCGGCCGCTCGGTGGTCTTCGTGCCGCCCCCGCAGAGCCGCTACCCCGAACCGCTGGCGTGGGCAGCCGATGCGGGCCTGTCGTTCCGGATCTCCCGCGGCTACTTCCTCGGCCCGGCGACCGGTTCGGACGACCCGGACGGGCCGAAGCACAGCATCTTCAGCGCCCCGCCCAGGCCGACCTCCTCGCTGCTGATGGCGGTGCACGACCGGGCGTGGACCCCGCACATCACCGACCGGATGCGCCAGCAGGCCGCGGCCGACCTGCGGTACTGGCGGGCCGGGGTGGTCGTGCTGGTGCCGGGCCGGCACACGGGCCCACTGCTGCGCACCACCACCGGCCTGCTCGGGTTCGAACCACAGTGGACGGACGGGGCGTGGGTGTGGGACGTGCGGCACCTCGACTGAGCCGCGCGGTCCGGACCGTCAGGGCGAGTAGTTCCAGCCCAGGCACAGGTAGCTGCCGAACCCGGCCGAGCCGAGGGCGAGCACTGCGAAGACAGCGACCGCGGTTCGCACCCGCAGCCGGCCCAGCGCGCCGGCCACCGGCAGGAGCAGACCGAATGCGGGGATCAGCAGGCGCGCCTTCGAGTGGTAGTAGCCTCCGCCGCCGGTGACGAGGACGAGCAGTACGCCGGAGTAGACCAGCAACGGCCACTGCTGCCTCGCCCGCAGCGACACTGCGAAGAGAACGACGGAGGCCAGCAGCACCACCGTGACCGCGTAGAGCTGCAACGCCTGCCGCCGGCTGACGACCTCGCCCATCGTCTGGAAGGTGTAGCGCCCGCCGTCGAACGGCATCCCCCATACGGCGTCCTGGACGTGGAAGTAGCCGTCCAGCCGGTGCAGCCGCCGGGCCACGAAGACCAGGTACCCGAGCAGGCCGAGCGGCGCCAGTGCCCCGGCCAACCAGGGCCGCCAGCCGTCGGCGCGGCCCACCGCGGCGACCAGGCAGGCCAGCCCGACCGCGGCCACCAGCGCGGCGGAGGTGGGCCGGACCAGCCCGGCGAGCAGGCACAGCCCGCCGGCGGTCAGCCACCGCCGGGTCAGCACCGCGTACAGCGACCACGCCGACAAGGCGGTGAACAGGGTCTCGGTGTACGCCATCGACTCGACCACAGCGTGCGGAATCACCGCCCACAGCGCGGCGAGGGCGACTCCAGTGCGCCGGTCCCGCGCGTGGCTGCCGATCGCGTACAGCCCGCCCGCCGCGGCCAGGCCGGCCAGCCAGGACACGGCTAGACCGGAGACCCCCGGGCCGCCGGCCAGCACCGGGTCGAGGGCGGCGATCAGCCCCGGGTACAGCGGGAAGAAGACCAGGTTGGTCAGCCCGTTCACGCCAACCCCGTGGTCGTAGCCGGTGGTGGCGATGTTCTTGTACCAGGTGGCGTCGTACGTGTTGCTCAGCAGCAGCCAGACGTCCTGCCCGGCACGGTCGGCGAACGCCGCGAGGACAACCACGCCGACCGTGCGGAGCGCGGCGTACGCGGCCAGCGCGGGCACGGCGGAACGGACCGCGGACCGCAGCCGGCCTGCACGGGTGCGCGGCAGCGACCACGCCGCACCGGAGGTCCCGCGCATCAGGCCCCGCGCTGCGCCGCCGTCATGTCTCCCGCATCGCCACCACGATGCGCCTTAAACCCTCCGCCAGGGAGGTCCGCGGCTGCCAGCCCAGCAGCCGCCGCGCCCCACTGCAGTCGACCACCATCGCCGGCAGGTCACCCAGCCGGGCCGGAGCATACTGGGGCTTTGCGTCGACCCCGACCGCCTGCGCCACCGCCCGGTGCAGCTCCAGGTCGGTCACGCCGGTGCCGGTGCCGACCAGGACCCGCTGCCCGGTGGCGACTCCCGGCCGGCCGGCGCGCACGAAAGCGTCGACCACGTCCGCGACGTAGGCGTAGTCCCGCACGTTCGAACCCTCACCGAAGACCCGGGTGGTCCGGCCGGCGAGCATGGCGTCCCCGAAGATCGCCACCACCCCGGCCTCGCCGTGCGGGTCCTGCCGCGGGCCGTACGTGTTGGTGAGCACCAGCGCCGTGGTGTCCAGGCCGTGCAGGTCGTGGTACTGCCGCAGGTACAGCTCACCGGCGAGCTTGGACACCGCGTACGGCGACAGCGGGCGGGTCGGCGACTGCTCGGTCACCGGCAGCCGCGCCGGCGGCCCGAAGATCGCCACGGACGAAGCGAGCACCACCTTGGGCACGCCCGCGCACCGGGCCGCCTCCAGCACCGCCACCGTGCCCACCACGTTCGCGTCCACGTCGCGCAGCGGGTCCGCCACGCTGAGCCGCACGTCGATCTGGGCGGCCAGGTGGAAGATCACGTCCGGCTGGGCCGCGCGCACCACCGCCAGCAGGTCCGGATCGGTGACGTCCAGCTTGACCAGCTCGCAGCGGCCGCTCGCGGTGGCGGTCGCGAGGTTCTCCGGCCGGCCGTGGCTCAGGTTGTCGACCGCGGTGACGTGGCCGCCGTCGGCGACCAGGCGGTCGGCGAGGTGGGAGCCGATGAAGCCGGCGCCCCCGGTGACCAGTGCGCGCACGGCTCAGCCCCGCCTCGCCATTCCCGCCCAACCCTGTGCGTCCGCTCCCGGCGCCGGCACCGGCTGCGCGCCGGCGACCGCCTTCCGGTAGACCGCCACCACCCGCTCGGCGACCGCGAGGGAGTCCAGCCAGACGATGCGTTCCCGCCCGTCGCTGCGGCCTCCGGTGGCGAGCACCTCGGCCAGCGGGGCGGCCAGCGCCTCGACGAGGCCGGCCCGGGTCGGCGGGAACGGGACCACCGCCGACGGGGTCACCCCGGCGAGCACCTCGGCCACGTCCCCGACGTCCACGCTCACCACCGGCAGGCCCATCGCCGCGGCCTCCTTGACCACCATCGGCGAGCCCTCCGCCCCCTGGCGCGAGGTGAACAGCAGGGCGTCCGCGGCGGCCATCTTGGTCGCCACCGCCGCCCGGGGCTGGCCCGGCTCGACCAGCACCAGCTCGCGCACGGACATGCCGCGGGCGCGCAGCGCGGCCAGCACATCCAGGAACACGTCGTATCCCTTGACCGCATTGGCCGGCAGCCCGCCGAACAGCACCACCTTCTCGTCGGTGTCCAGGCGCAGCTGTGCCCGCGCCTGCGCCTGGTCGCGCGGGGTGAACAGGCTCAGGTCGACCCCGGCCGGGATCACCTCCCCGTCCGCGTCGCCGGCCGCCTCCGCCAGCCGCCGCGACGCGTAGATGCGTGCCGCGTACCCGCGGTCGCCCAGCCTGGTGATCCGGCGCTGCCAGGGCGTGTTGACGTCGCTGCCGTGCAGCGACAGCACCCGCGGCACCCGGCCGGCGAAGCAGCCGGCGAGCGCGCTCAGCCCGTAGTGGACGTGCACCACGTCGTACCCGCCCTGCCGGACCCGGCGCCGGACCCGCGGCCCGGCCAGGACGTAGTCCAGCTTGCCGCGCTCCCGCGCGACCACCTCCACGTCCACCTCGTGCCCCAGGCGGCGCAGCGCGTCCACCTGCTCGGCGACGAAGATGCCCTGGAACCCGCCGTCGACCGGCCAGAGGTTCGTGACGACGAGGATGCGCAGTGGTCGGTCAAACCCGCTCAAAGTACCCCTCCACCTCGATGACGACCCGGTCCAGCTGCTCGCCGGTGAGCTCCGGGTAGATGGGCAGGGACAGGCATTCCGCGGCGAACGCCTCGGTGGCGGGCAGGTCGCCGCGCCGGTAGCCGAGACCCGCGTACGCCGGCTGCAGGTGCAGCGGCACCGGGTAGTGGATGCCCGCGCCGACACCGGCCTCCTTCAGGTGCCTCAGCAACGCGTCCCGGTGCGCGGTGCGGACCACGAAATGGTGGAACACGCCGCGCCGGCCGGGCGGCTGGGCGAGCACGGTGAGGTCGCCCACCCCGGCCAGCCGCTTGCGGTACGCCGCGGCCAGCTCCCGCCGGCGCTGGTTGTCCTCGTCCACTGTGGGCAGCTTGGCGCCGAGGACCGCCGCCTGCAGCGTGTCCAGCCGCTCCGCGTACCCGACCACCTGGTGCTCGTACTTGGTGGTCCGGCCGTGGTCGCGCAGCATCCGCAGCCGGGCGGCGAGGTCGTCGTCGTTGGTGGTGATCGCGCCGGCGTCGCCGAAGGCGCCCAGGTTCTTGCCCGGGTAGAAGGAGAAACAGCCGGCCACGCCGTACCCGCCCGCCCGCACGACCGTGCCGTCGCCACGGGTGTAGTCCGCGCCGTGCGCCTGGGCGGCGTCCTCCACCAGCGGCACCCCGGCGTCCTCGGCGATCTCGGCGATCGCCGCCAGGTCGACCGGCTGGCCGTGGATGTGCACCGGCATGATCACCTTGACCTCGCCGGCCACCGCCTTCAACGCCGCCGGATCCATGCCGCCGGTGGCCGGGTCGATCTCCACGAAGCGGGGCGTCGCGCCCAGCCAGGTGACCGGCTCGGCCGTGGCGATGAAGGTGTGCGAGGGCACCGCGACTGCGTCGCCGGGGCCGACGCCGAGCGCGTACAGCGTCAGGTGCAGCGCCGCGGTGCCGGAGGCGACGCCGACGGCGTGTTTCGTGCCGCAGAAGGCAGCGAAGGCCGCCTCGAACTCGGCCACCTCCCGACCCTGGATGAACCGGGTGTTGTCGATGACCTCGCGCATCGCCGCGTCGATCGCGTCCCGGTGCCGGGCGTACGACGCCTTGAGATCGACCAACGGCACAGTGGACATTCGGGTCACTCCTCGTACGGGCGGTGGTCCAGGCCCACCGGGCAGGCGAGCTCGTCGATGGTCTTCACCTGCCGGGCCGGGGTCCCGATCACCACGGCGCCCGGCGCCACGTCCTTGGTGACCACGGCGCCGGCGCCGACCAGCGCGCGGGCACCGATGTGGACACCGGGCAGGATGGTGACGTTGGCGCCGATCCGGGCGGCCTGTCCGATCCGGACGCCGGCCATGCACCGGGACACGTCCGGGCAACGCGGGAACGGCGCGTTGGTCACGGTGACCCGCGGGCCGAGCCAGGCGTCGTCCTCCAGCACGGAGAACTCGGGGATGAAGCAGTGCGAGTGGATGCGCACCCGGTCGCCCATCGCCACGTCATGCTCCACAACCGACAGTGAGCCGACCGACACGTCGTCACCGATCCGGTTGTGCTCGCGGATGAGCACGTGGTGTCCGGTGGCGAACCGTTCGCCGATGGTGTTGCCCGCGTAGAGCACGGTGTGGCTACGGATCGTCGCCCCGGCGCCGATCACGGTGGCCGCGTCGGTCGGGCCGTGGCGGCCGACCGAGCAGAAGTCCTCGACCACGCCGCCGGCGCCCAGCCGGACCCCGTCCCCCAGCAGGGCCAGCGGGCTGATCCCGTCCGCGGTGCGGGCGGCGACGGCGGTCATGCCGGCACCCGCGTACGCGTGCCCGCCACCGGCACCTGGGCGCCGCCGGCCGCCAGCGAGGCGTCCACCGCCTCCAGGACGGCGACCACCTGTACCCCGTTCCAGCCGTCGGTGCACGGCCGGCTGCCGGAGCGTACGCACTCCAGGAAGTGGCGCAGCTCCGCGGCCAGCGGCTCGACCATCTCCAGCCGCGGCACGTACATCTCGCCGTCACGCAGCCGGTACTGCCAGACCCCGTAGGCGTCCTCCGCGAGCCGGTCGGCGCCCTTGTCGAAGACCTTCAGCTTCGCGTCGGCGTCCATGTCGTCGTAGACCAGCATCTTCCGGCTGCCCACCACGGTCGTCCGCCGGGTCTTCGACGGGTCCAGCCAGCTGACGTGCATGTGCGCGAGCACCCCGCCCGGGTAGCCGACGGTGACGAAGGTGACGTCCTCCACCCCCTGCAGGTACCGGGCGCCGCCCGCGGACACCCACTCGGGACTGCGCCCGACCAGGAAGTTGGCGATCGAGACGTCGTGTGGGCCGATCGACCAGAACGCGTTGATGTCGCTCTGGATCCGGCCCAGGTTCAGCCGTTGTGAGTGCAGGTAGAGCAGGTCGCCGATGTCGCCACCGTCGATCAGCTGCTTCATCCGGCGCACCGCGGGAACGAACTCGAAGGTGTGCCCCACCATCAGCACCAGCCCGCGCTCCTCGGCGAAGGCGGCCAGCTCGACCGCGTCCGCAGTGGACAGGGCGAGCGGCTTCTCCACCAGCACGTTGCGGCCCGCCTCCAGCACCCGCCGGGCCAGCGGCGCGTGGGTGGCCGCCGGGGTGGCGACCACCACCGCGCGCACGTCGTCGTCGGCGAGCACCTTCTCCAGGTCGTCGGTGATCTCCACGTGGGAGTGCGACCGGGCGGCGCGCTCGCGCCGCTCCGGGGAGAGCTCGACCAGGTAACGCCACCGGTCCCCGGCCAGCGCCTGCAGGTTGCGGGCCAGGTTGGGCCCCCAGTACCCGAAGCCGATCAGTGCCACAGCGTCGGTGTCAGTCACGGTCTGTCCTCGCTTCGTCGGAGCCGGCCTGGTCGGCCGGGGTGGCGCGCGGGCCCGGCGATGGCGGCATGGCCAGCTCGCCGCGGCGCAGCCGCAGCCAAGCCAGGCCGAGCACGGTGAACAGCAGGGCCGGGAAGATCGGGTCTTCCAGGGAGGAGGAGAAGAAGGCGATGATCACGCCGAGGGTCATCGCCGCGGGCGCCCAGTAGGCGACCGGACGCAGCGGTTGTCCGGACCGCACCGGCCGCCGGCCACCCGGCTGTGCCGCCGCCAGCGCCGGAGGCGCCCGTTCGCCGACGCCGGCGAACCCCCGGCGCTGGCGCACCGAGAGGGCGACGAACGGCGCGACCAGCAGCGCCAGCCAGGTCAGGTACGCCAGTGAACCGACCGCGCCGGTCTCCACCAGCAGGTGGAGCCAGAACGAGTCCACCTGCTGTGCGTTGAAGCCGTACATGTTGAAGCCGTGCAGCCCGAACCGCGGGTCAGCCCACCAGCGCGGGTCGTGCTCGGTGGCCACGATCCCGCCGAACTGGCCGACGCCGTAGCCGAGGAACGGGCGCTTGAGCCACAGGTCGGCGCCCTGCTGGGCGTAGAGCACCCGGATCTCGCGCTGCGGAATCTCGTTCGTGCCGCCGTCACAGTCCTGGCTGCCCCGCACGCAGTAGTGCGTGCCCTCGTCGCCGCTGCGCACGTCAAAGGCGTGGAACACGCCCGCCACCCGGCGCTGCAGCTCGGCGCGGTTGCTCGGGCTGACCGCCAGCTGCGCACCGGCGAAGCCGATCACCAGCACGATCGCCACCGCCGCGACCCGCACCACCGGCCAGCCGCCGCGGCGCAGGAGGACGATGACGCCGGCCCCGGCGACGAAGCCGATCAGCGACTCGCGGGACTGTGTCGCCGACAGGGCGACCGCCAGCACGGCGAAGACACCCCACAGCCGCCAGCCGACGGCCGGCCGCTGGCTGCGCCCGGCGCGCTGGACGGGATCGGCCGGGTCAGGCGCGTTCGCGGGCGGGCGGGTCACGAAGTAGGCCAGCAGCCCGAGCAAGGTCAGCCCGAGCACGTGCCCCAGGTGGTTGGGGTGGTCCAGCAGCGCGTGCGCCCGGTTGAGGCGGGCCCAGGACAGGTTCACCCAGCCGAGCGCGCGGTAGCTGTTGTAGCCGACGATCATCTGCACGATCGCGATCACCGCATTGACCCCGACCACCGCGCCGACGCCGAACAGCACCCCCCGGACCCGCCGCCAGTTCGGGTCCGCGGCGCGCCAGGCGTAGAAGACGATCGCGCCGCGCAGGTAGACGAAGGCCGCCTCGCCGATCAGCCGGGGCGGCGAACCACCGGCCAGCCCGGCGGCGACCAGCGCCACCCCGAGCCCGACCAGCGCCAGATCGGCCCGGGTGAGGAAGTCCCGCCACCGCCGGTCCACCAGGATCTTTGCGCCGGTGAGCCCGAACAGCAGGAGGTAGACGCCGTTCTTCAGGGTCTTCGGCCACTGCGCCAGGGTCACGATGCGGTTGCCGTTGGAGTCCACACCGCCCCGTTCGGCCAGCCGCACCTGTATCCAGGACTCGAAGAGCACCTCGATCAGGAGGAAGCCGACCAGGCCGAGCAGCGCCCAGCCGAGCCCTCGGGAAGTCCGAGTGGTCCACTTCCCTCCAGCCCGCCCGGCCTGCGCCGCCGCGGTGCGCGATCCAGCCACGAGCATTACCTGGTTCCCCGCGAAGTCGTACGGCACACGAAGGTCGGCGGCAGGAACGGGCAGCACCCGCCCATACCACGGTGGTTGTTCAACGGGACCGTGAATTGGGAGCGTGACGGCGGGGATGCCGGCGAGAAGACCGTCTTCACCGTCCGGCACCCGCCCCTCGCGCCCCGGCGAGCAGCGCCCGCAGGTCGCCGCGCAGCAGGGCGAGTGCGAGCAGCGCCGCGACCAGGGCCGTCGCAATATCTACTGTGGACCGCGCCGGGCCGTCCGGGCCCATCACGTCCAGCAGGTAGCCGACCAGCAGCGCGCCGACCACACAGCTGACCGCGCGGAGCAGCGGGCCGGCCCAGGGCATCCGGTGCACCCGCCAGACGGTGACGATCGGGCCGAGCGCGGTCACCGCGGTGCCCAGCAGGTAGCCCAGGCCCACCCCGGCCGCGCCGAGCGGGCGGCCGAGCCCGGCCACCACGGCCAGCCCGGCCAGACAGCCGAGCACGCCGAAGGCCACCGGCACCCTGACGTGCGCCCCGCTGGACAGGGCGTTGACCGCGGCCACCTGGATCACCGCCAGGTAGGTCGCGCCGAGCAGCAGGCGCAGCACCTCGCCGCCTGCGGCGTAACTTGAGCCGCCGAACAGCATCAGCACCTCCCGGGCGAGCAGCACGCCGAGCACGAAGACCGGCGCCAGCGGCACGACCAGGCCGCGGGTGGAGAGGTCCGCGTGCCGGCGCACGTCGGCCAGGTCGCCCGCGCCGTGGGCCCGGGCCATCGCCGGGAACAGCACCAGCCCCAGTGCCCTGGGCAGGAAGTACGCGGGCGCGACCAGGGTCACCGCGGCGGCGAAGTAGGCGACCTCGGTGGGTGCCGCAAACCGGTGCGCGAGCAGCTGGGTGCCCTGCAGGAACCCCATCGAGGACAGCGTGCCAACTCCGGCCAAAGCCACGTAGCGGACGATTTCCCGCCGGTCAGCATCCAAACGCGCTCCGAGGCGGCCGCCGTGCCCCATCCTCCCGGCGCCGCGGGACTCCGACCGCAGCCGCCGCCAGGCACCGATGGAGAACAGCGAGTAGCCCAACGCGAGCGGGATCAGGTACAGCCGCCAGCCGGCGAGCACCACCAGCACGGTGGCCGCGATGGCCAGCACGGCACAGGTGAGCTCCAGCCGGACGTACGTGGTCACCTCGCCGAACCCGTACAGCGTCGATTTCTGCACGCTGTAGACGGAGAACGCCGCGCACAGCACCCCCACCTGGACGGTGTCCTCGACGCCGAGGTGGAGGGCGACCATCGCGCCGAGCGCCGCGCCGGCGCCCAACAGGACGGATCCGGTCAGGCCGATGCGGAACAGGAAGCGGTGTACCGCGCGCGCGGTGGCCGGATCCTGGCGACCCTGGTGGTACGGGATGAACTTGGCGGCGGCGCTGGCCACCCCGGCGGGCAGCAGCAGGCTGGCGATCGTGCTGACCGCGATCAGCGAGCCGACCAGGCCGTAGGTCTGCCGGTCGGTGGCCCGGCTGACCAGCGAGCCGTGCACCAGCCGGGTCAGCCCGAGTGCGACCAGCGCGGCCATCGACAGCGCGCCGGACCGAACCAGGCCGCCCCGCGCGCCGGCCGGGGCCACCCGGCTGGCGGTTGCTCCCCCAGCCCCCTTCGCCACCCGCCCGCACTCAGCCACCGGGACGCCCACGCGTCCCCATGGGCCCGCGGCGCCTCGCGAGGTGGGCCCGCCGCCCGGCGGCCAGCCGATCGATCACCTCGAAGTAGGTCAGCTTCTGCTGGCTCCACCGCAGCCGGCGCATCACCTCGCCGGCCCGCTTCGCCTGGTCCGCGGCGCGGGCCGGGTCGCGGGCCAGCTCGCGCATCGCCGCACGCAGGTTCTGCGGGCTGGCCGGGTCGACGTAGTACACCGCGTCGGGCGGGAAGTACTGCTCGATGACCCGGTTCCGGAAGGTGATCACCGGAATGCCGAGCGTTGCGTACTCCAGCAGCTTGGTGGGCAGCACATCGTCGGTCCAGGGATCCAGCACGCTCGGCACCAGTCCGATGTGGACCCGCTCCAGCTCGGAGACGATCTCGTTCACCGGGTACAGCCGCTCCGGCAGGTCGACCGAGCCGGCCAGCCCGAGCTCGGCCACCTGCGCCCGCAGGTCGTCCAGGCCGTCCCCACTGCCGCGCACCTGCAGCCGAGCGCCCGGCAGCTCCTCGCGCAGGGCGGCCAGTGCCCGTACCACGCTGGCCAGCCCTTGACGGGGCGCGATCAGGCCGTGGTAGCTGAACACCACCTCCCCGTCCGGGTCCCAGGTGCGTGGCTCGTCGCGGGGTGCGAACACCCGTTCGTCCGGGCAGTTCATCACCACGGTGACCGGCCGGCGGGTGCGCTCGCGCATCAGCTCGGCGTACGGCTCGTGCACGGTCAGCACCTCGGTGGCGAACCGCATCGCCAGCCGCTCGGACAAACGCACCGCGGCCATGAGCCCCGGCCGGCCGGCGAACTTGGACGCGAACAGCCTCGACGTCAGGTCGTGCACGTCCAGCAGCAGCGGTACGCCGAACAGCCGCTGGACGGCGCAGGCGAAGACCAGCGCCTCCGGCATCGAGTGCGCCTGCAGCACGTCAAACGCGCGCGGGCGGCGGGACAGCCACGCCGCGGCCCGCGCGCCGAACCCGCCGTACAGGGACAGGTACGCCCTCGCGGAGCTGCCCCGGTACTTGCGGATGGGCAGGTGCACCACGCGTACTCCGTCCAGTCTTTCCACCATCGGCCTGCCGGGCGCGTCAAGCGCCAGCACGGTCACCTCGTCACCGCGCGCCGCCAGCGCCTCGGCCTGCCGCCGTACCCGCGGATCGGACTCGTACTCGCTGATCACCACCATGCCGACGCGCAGCGGGCGCCGGCCCGGACCGGGCGGCCGCCCGGGCCGGTCCAGGGGCGTCGGCTCATCCGGTGGCAGGGCGGGCGCGGTCACGGCGCGAGGATAGGCAGGCTGGCAGCGGTCCCTCGGCCGTTTGGCGAACATCGGCATAACCTTTTGCCGGGTAGCCTCCGGCCGGTCTCACTCCCGTCACCCGCAGGCCAACCGCGGCCGGCTCGGGCGACACGACGTGCCGGTCGTAGGTGCGCGACAGCACCCAGTTGGACGACCTCCGCCGTGGTGCGCGGCACATCACGTACCAGCCGGTGCTCCAGCTCCGACAGCCGATGCTCGCCGGGCTCGGTCGCCGTAAACCGCGGGGCGGAGTCCTCCCCGATGGGTGAATCTGTGGTGAGAACTCACCGACCCCGGGCTTTGCGCCACTTCCACCACTTCGACCCGGATGTTCTGCCAGTGTAGATCACATTCTGCAGGCATTTCCTGCAGAGATCACTCGGTAGACAGGCTGTACTCGGATAACTAACTGACATCGGCATCCACGGATGTGCTATTGGCCTGCTATGTTTCGGGTGAACATTGATTTACATTGCTTTTAGTCGATCTTGTGACACCTTTTCGCGTGCTGTGCGAGTGGAGCTGAGAGACCGTGACACGCCCCACGGGGTTCCGATCATTCGTGGTATCGACACAGGTTCTGTGCGCTGCCTTGACGGTCGCGTCGGCATCGGTCGTTGTCCTGTGCTTCGCGTGCCAGGCACGGCCGGCACGTGCCGGCTGCGCCCGTCCGCGGCGGGCGCTCGGTTCGCCTGCGGTGTCGTGCGAGGACATCTGGCAGGTCCTGATCGGGCTACGCCGGGAGTTGATCGGATATGCCCATCTTCTTGGCATGGCCGAGGATGCACCCGACGTCGTGCACGAGGCGATGATCCGCGTGATCCGCTCGACCGGGGTCGACCTGGCCCGGGTCCGCCAACTCACCTATGCCGTACTGCGCAACCTCGCTGTCGACGTACACCGGCAGCGGTCCCGAACGGTCGCGTTGGGTGAGTTCGACATGGCGTCGGCTGGTCCCGAAGACCATGTCTGCGAGCGCGCCGAGGCCTGGTGGTACTGGGAGCAGGCACGCCGGCTGTCCAATATGGAGCGGACGGTCCTTCTCGCCAAGGCGGCCGGAGCGAACCACCGGACGATCGCGGCCCGCCTCGGCATGTCGGAGAAGGCAGTCGAGTGCGCGGTTCGCCGGGCCCGCAAGAAGCTGCAGCGGATCGGCTCTCCCGCGACCCGGCGCTATCCACCCACAGCCGCACCGTGACCGGCGCATGCCGGGTAACGCGCCGGGGCGCGTCGCGGTTGTGCGAGTGCGGCGCGCCCCGGCGCGGGCAAAGAGATCACATGATGTCCGGGCGGTAGCCCAGCGCGTAGAGGATCACGGTCGGCGTGAGCAGGATGGCCAGGAACCCGACCAGGGTCCAGACGACCTGCCGTACTGAACGAGCCACGGACAGCGCGATGACTGCGCCGAAGAAGGTCCCGGCCACTACGCCGGTGGCCACGTTGTCGGTGGCCGAGTTGGACAGGTCGGCCGCGTCGCCGATGAGCGCGGCCAGGTTGTAGCTGACGACCGCGAGCGGGACCAGTGCGGCGACCGACACCAGCACCATCCGGACCCGGGACCGCCGCCATATGGGCGTCGACGCTGTCTGTGGCACGGCGACTATCCTTACATAGACTCCACCGAGCGGAGGTGGATTGCCGGTTGCCGATGTGCGGGAGTCAATGCCCGAGGCTCTCGCAGGTGGGGTTGCAGACTCCGGCGCAGACGCCGCCGCAGATTCCCGCGCAGAACGGCGCGCATGGCGGGCACACCGAAGCGCAGAGCGCGCCGCAACCGACGCCGCACGCACCGGAGAGCGCGGCACACACGATGGTGCAGTAGTTGATGCAGACGAAACCGAAGCAGTGCCGGTGCCAGTTCGTCTGCATGTCCCCTGGTGACGGCGCGTTCAGCATGGCCTCGATCTCGCTGCGGCTGAAGCCGTCGGAGGCGTAGAGCACCTGCGGTCCGTCGGTGAACACCAGGCCGAGTACCAGCATGTTGCCGATCTGGTCCCGGACGGCGACCAGGGAGCCGGCGCGGTCGATTTGGCCACCGGCGATGAACGGCAGGGTGACCTGGGTCCAGGCCCGGCCATCGACGTTCGTCGTACGGGTGACGATGGCGGCAAGCTCATCGATCTTGGGTGCGTAACCCTTGCTCAGCAGGAGGCTGCGCGCCTCCTGGTAGTCGGCGGTGGCGCTCATCTGGTCCCGGATCTTCTCCGCCTCCGACCCGCTGAGCACCTCGGTGTGGGTCCCCTCGTGCGCGTGGGCGGCGCGTCGCCCGCCGAGCGCCCCGGTGAACAGGTCGAGGAGCAGGACACTGCCGGTGACGGCTACCGCTTTGCCCAGCAACGCCCGCCGGGACCGCAGGGCCTGGTACCGCTCGGCCCGGTCGACCAGTTCGGCGCAGCAGGGTGTCGGCGAGTACGCCCAGCCGAGCCGGCGCAGCCCGAAGGCCACCGCGTGGGCGAGGCTCAGCGCGCCGAACGCGGCGGCCACGGCCAGCGCGGCGAGGGGTAGCAGGCCGTCTGCCAGCCGGGCGACGAGCAGATAGGCGGCGAGTGCGGCGCCCAGCCCGACCAGCGACGTGCGGATACAGTACCGGCAAGCCCCGAGTTTTGCCGGTAGTTTGATTCTGGACACCGATGCTTCCTTTCTCTCGGCAGGCACAATTCGTTTGTCCAGGAGAAATTCGCACGGTTGGCCGACGCGCCGGCGGCGGCGAGCAGACGCAGAAAATGGCACAAATGACAAACGGGGTCTACCGCGCCCCCTCACGTTCCGGGCTCACCGTGCACAAGTGTTACGGGAATGGGCCCTTGATCCCTCGTACGGAAATCCAGCGTGCTCGGCGACCGGTCCTGCGCACCCGTGCCCTGGCCGGATCGCTCCAGAGATCTACGCCGGGCTGGCGTGCTACCACATCCAGCGATCAGCGCCGACAATGCCGGCACCGCCGACCCCACCCGCCGCGAACCAGCTTTCGGACCCGGCCCGCTCGGCGCTGGTCGACGCGAGGCCGCGCCGCCGCGCAGGAGTATGCGACGCTGGCAGCGTGGACCCCCGACCTCTCCTCCTGATCGACGCGCCCAGCCTCTACTTCCGGGCGTTCTTCGGCATCCCGGAGTCCGCCGCGAGGGCGGCCGACGGTACCCCGGTCAACGCGGTGCGTGGCTTCCTGGACATGCTCGCCACCCTGGTCCGCACCAGGCGGCCGGACCGGCTGGTCTGCGCCCTGGACGAGGACTGGCGGCCGGCGTGGCGGGTCGAGCTGCTGCCGTCGTACAAGCGGCACCGCCTCTCCCCGCACGGCGGCGAGACCGTGCCGGACGGCCTGGTTCCACAGATCCCGGTGATCCTGGAGATTCTCGCGGCGCTCGGCATCCCGGCCGTCGGGGCGCCAGGGTACGAGGCGGACGACGTGCTCGGCACGCTGGCCGCTCGCGAGCCGGGGCCGATCGAGGTGGCCTCCGGCGACCGCGACCTGTTCCAGCTCGTCGACGACGCGGCCGGGGTCCGCCTGCTGTACTGCGGGCGCGGCGTGGCCAAGCTGGATGTGTGTGACGACGCAGCGGTACGGGCGCGGTACGGGGTGCCGGCCGCCGGGTACGCCGACTTCGCCGCGCTGCGCGGCGACCCGAGCGACGGCCTTCCCGGGGTCCCTGGGGTCGGCGAGAAGACCGCCGCCCGGCTGGTGGCCCGCTACGGCGGCCTGGACGGGATCCTGGCCGCCATGGCCGACCCGGACGCCGGCTTCGCACCCGGGCTGCGGGCCAAGCTCGCGGCGGCCGCCGACTACCTGGCGGTGGCGCCGACCGTGGTCCGGGTCGCCCGGGACGTGCCGCTGCCCAAGCTGGACACCACCCTGCCGGCCGCGCCGGCCGAGCCGCAGCGCCTGCTGGAGCTGGCGGAGCGGTGGAACCTGGCCGGCCCCTGCCGCCGACTTGTCGACGCCCTCGCCGCGTGACCGGGCCCGCGGTCAGCGGCCAGCAGGGTCGCCGCGGCGGCGCACCGACACTGCGGCCGGCGCCTGCGCGCGGCTCTGCTCCTGGCTGCGCCGGCCGGCGATCAACTGGTCGAAGGACGCGGACGCGGCCCGGTCCTCCTCGGTCGGCGCGACCAGCACCGAGTAGATCAGCCCGATCACCACGAAGATGACCAGCAGCACGATCGGGATCAGCAGCGCCGGTGCGGTCGCGCCGCCCGGCGTGCCCGCGGCCGGGTGCAGGTGCACGGACATGGCGAGCATCCCGGTGTAGTGCATGCCGCAGACCGCCACGCCCATCACCATCGCCGCGGCCACGATGTACGCCGTGCGTTGCAGCATGGTGGTGAACCACAGCGCCACGGTGGCGGCCACCCCCGCGATCACGATGGAGGCGGCGACCAGGCGCGGGTCGTAGTGGATCGTGCCGTCCAGGCGCATCGCGGCCATCCCGGTGTAGTGCATGGCGGCCACGCCCAGGCCGGTGACCAAGCCGCCGAGCAGAATCCTCGGCAGGCCCGGGCGGCGGGGGCCGGGTTCCGCGGCGGGCCCAAGGCTGCCACGCCGGGCCTCAGCCGACGTGCTCCAGCCGACGATGAACAGGCCGATCCCGACCACCACGATCGCAATCACCGCGCTGGCCGTGGTCAACGGGACGTCGTAGCGGATTTCCTGACCGGAGACGCCGAACCCGAGCATCGCCATGAAGTGCATGACCCAGATTCCGGTACCGCCGATCGCCCACGCCGCGAGGATCAGCCAGCGGGCCCGGCCACCCGGCGTCCGCGCGGTGCGGACCCGGGCGGTGCAGATGAGCCCGAGCAGCGCGCCGAGGAACGACATGGCGTAGGCCAGCGCGGGAGTGATCCAGCCGTATGTAAAGTGATCGATTTTGCCCATCGGTTCCTGACCCCCAAAACTGGCTCGCCGCCGGGCGTGACGCCCGCCACATTCTGCCCGCGGCGGCCGCCAGCTTGGTCGGACAAATGGCCACACTTCTCTGGGTGCTGAACAGATCACGGAGAAGGTGAGGCTGGATTTCCAGCGAACGGCCGCGTCAGACCGCGGTGCCCGTCAGACCGCGTTGTAGGCGAGCACGCCGCGGTTGACCGCCGCCATCGCCTGCCGGGCGCGCTCGCGCAGCGGCGCAGCCGCCACCGGCCCGGCCGCCTCCGCGAGCTGGCCGAGCAGGTCCACCACCTGCCGGGCCCACCGGACGAAGTCGCCGGCCGGCATCTCGCCGTCCAGCTGGTGCCCGCTGGCCAGCACCTTCGCCAGCGGCTCGCCACGCGCCCACCGGTACATCGGCCAGACGAAGCCGAGGTCCGGCTCGCGGGTCAGGGACAGCCCACGGGACGCCTCGTCGGCCTCCAGCTCGGACCAGACCTTCAGCGTGGCGTCCACCGCGTCCGCGACCGGTCCCCGGGGCACCGACGCCCGCTCGTCCCCCTCCCGGCGCGCCTCGTAGAGCACGACCGAAACCGCGGCGGCGAGCTCCGCCGGGTCAAGGTCGTCCCACACCCCCCGCCGGAGGCACTCGGCGACGAGCAGGTCCGCCTCGGTCCAGATCCGGGCCAGCATCCGACCCGACTCGGTGACCCCGCCATCGGCGGACAGGTAGCCGCGCGCGGTGAGCAGGCCGCAGACCCGGTCGAACGTCCGCGCCAGCGACCCGGTCCGGTTGGACACCTTGGCCCGCAGCGCCTCGGTGTCCCGCTCCAGCCGCCAGCGCCGCTCCGCCCAGCGGGCATGCTCCTCCCGATCGGGGCACGCGTGGCTGGGGTGCCGGCGCAGCTGCGCGCGCAGCTCGGCCAGCTCCGGATCCTCGCCGTTGGCCGCCCGGCGGGTCCGCCGCCGCACAGTGCGGTCCAGCTCGATGTTGCGCAGGGACGAGGCGAGGTCACGCCGCTCGGCCGGCGAGCGGTGGTTGAAATGCTTCGGCACCCGGACCCGGGCCAGCACGTCGACCGGGGCGGCGAAGTCGGCCGCGGCGATCCGCCCGGCCCACCGGTCCTCGGTCAGCACCAGCGGGCGGGGCTCCTGCCCGAATCGGCCTGACCGGCTCACCACCCCGCCGCCGGTCCCCGGATCCAGCACCACCGCGAGGCCGGCCCGGCGCCCGGACGGCACCCTGATCACGTCGCCGACCCGCAGCTTCTCCAGCGAGGCGAGCGCCGCCGCCCGCCGCTGCGCGGCACCCTGCCGGGCCAGCGCCCGCTCCCGCTCGGTGATCGCCATCCGTAGCCCGAAGTACTCCGAGAAGTCCCCCAGGTGGCAGGTCATCTCCGCGGCGTACGCCTCGATCGTCTCGGTGTTGCGCTGCACCTGCCGATTTAGGCCGAAAACCGACCGGTCCGCCTGGAACTGGGCGAACGACGACTCCAGCAGCGCCCGGGCGCGGTCCGCGCCGACGGAGCCGACGAGGTTGACCGCCATGTTGTACGACGGGGCGAAGCTGGACCGCAGCGGGTAGGTGCGGGTGGAGGCGAGGCCGGCGACGTGCCGCGGATCCACCTCCGGCGCCCACACCACGACCGCGTGGCCCTCGACGTCGATGCCACGCCGGCCAGCCCGCCCGGTCAGCTGGGTGTACTCCCCCGGCGTCAGGTCCACGTGTGCCTCGCCGTTGAACTTGACCAGCCGCTCCAGCACCACGCACCGGGCCGGCATGTTGATGCCCAGGGCCAGCGTCTCGGTGGCGAAGACCGCCTTCACCAGGCCGCGCACGAACAGCTCCTCGACCACCTCCTTGAACGCCGGCAGCATTCCGGCGTGGTGGGCGGCGAGACCCCGCTCCAGCCCCTCCAGCCACTCCCAGTAGCCGAGCACGGTCAGGTCCTCGCCCGGGATGCTCGCCGTCCGCCGCTCGACCACCTCGCGGATTTCGGCGCGCTCGTCCGGCGTGGTCAACCGCAGCCCGGCGTGCAGGCACTGCTGTACCGCGGCGTCGCAGCCGGCCCGGCTGAACACGAACAGGATCGCGGGCAGCAGCCCCTCGCGGTCCAGCCGGTCGACGATGTCCGCGCGGGACGGCACCAGCCAGCGCCGGGCTCGCCCGGGGCGGCCGCGGCCGCGCCCGCCGGCGTAGCCGCCGAACTCGAGCCGGCGCAGCATCTCACGGGTGTAGCGCAGCAGCTCCGGGTGCACGTCGTGCTTGCGGGCGGCGTCCGCGTCGTGGAACAGGTCGAACATCCGCCTGCCGACCAGCATGTGCTGCCACAGCGGGACCGGGCGGTGCTCGCTGACCACCACCTTCGTCTCACCGCGCACGGTGACCAGCCAGTCGGCGAACTCCTCGGCGTTGGACACGGTGGCCGACAGTGAGACCAGGGTGACGCTCGCCGGCAGGTGGATGATCACCTCCTCCCACACCGCGCCGCGGAACCGGTCGGCCAGGTAGTGCACCTCGTCCATCACCACGTACGCCAGGCCATCCAGGGTGGACGAGCCGGTGTAGAGCATGTTGCGCAGCACCTCGGTGGTCATCACCACCACCGGGGCGTCCCCGTTGATCGAGTTGTCGCCGGTGAGCAGGCCGACCCGCTCGGCCCCGTACCGCTCGACCAGGTCGTGGTACTTCTGGTTGGACAGCGCCTTGATCGGGGTGGTGTAGAAGCACTTCCGCGCGCGCGGCCCACGCAGTGCGAGGTGCACGGCGAACTCCCCGACCACCGTCTTGCCGGCCCCGGTAGGTGCGCAGACCAGGACCCCGCTACCCCGCTCCAGGGCCTCGCAGGCCTCCCGTTGGAACGGGTCGAGCTCGAACCCGAGGTCCGAGGCGAAGTCCGCCAGCGCCGGGAACTGGGCGGCCCAGGCGGCCCGCCGGCGGGCCGACACGTACCGCTCGGCGGGGCTCGTCATACCACAAAGGCTAGCCTGCCCCGGGCGGCCGGACCCGGCGGCTCGGTATGGTGCTCGGCGTGCCAGATCGCGGCCATCGCTTCCCCGCCCGCCGTCGTGTCCCGCCCGAGCCGGATGCGCATCATGTGGAGGCGGTGCTGTTCGACTTCCACGGTACGCTCGCCCAGATCGAGGACCCCGTCGACGGCATCCTGGCGGCCTCCACCGCGTGCGGCGTGACGCTGGACCCCGTGCGGGCCACCGGCCTGGCCGATCGGCTGGTCGCCGCCGGCTGGGTCGGCGGACCGCTGCCGGCCCGGGTGCCGCCGCACCTGGCCGAGGTGTGGGCCACCCGGGACCTGTCCGCCGCGGCGCACCGGGCCGCGTACACCGGTCTGGCCGCCACCGTGACGCTGGATGTCGATGGGCTCGCCGAGGCGCTCTACCACCGGATGACCCAGGTCGAGGGCTGGCAGCCGTTCGCCGACACCGCGCCCACCCTGCGCGCCCTGCGCGACGCCGGGGTGCCGGTGGCGGTGGTCAGCAACATCGGCTTCGACATCCGGCCGATGTTCAAGGCCTGGGGCCTGGCCGACCTGGTCGGGGCCTGGCTGCTCTCCTACGAGGTGGGCATGTGCAAGCCCGACCCGGAGATCTTCCGGGCCGCCTGCACTGCGCTCGGCGTCGATCCCCGGCACGCGCTGATGGTCGGCGACACGCCCGCCGACGCCGGCGCGGTCGCCGTCGGGTGCACCGCGCTGGTGCTGCCGGCGGCGCCGCCCGGCGGGATGAACGGGCTCGGCACGGTCCTCGACCTGGTGGGCGTCTCCTAGTCCTCGATCTGGCCTGCTTCCCTTGGCACCGCTCCGGTCGAGCCCGTCAGAGCAGGCGCAGCGCGCCGGGCGCACAGGTGACCGTGACGGGGAGTGGCAAGGCCCGCTCCCCGTCGGCGTACCCGACGGTCCCGTCCGTCTCGACGACCACCTCGCGAGCCCGGTAGCTGGTCACCAGCGGGTGGGCGAGGTGGGTGCCCTGGTAGAGCTTGGGCTTGAGGCGAACCACCGCGGGGCGGCCGCGCCGGCCGCCGCCCACCACGTCCAGCAGGCCGTCGGTGGGATCCGCGTGCGGGCAGATGCGCAGCCCACCGCCGTAGGTGGCGGTGTTGCCGACCGCCACGAGCACGCCGTCGAACTCGAGCGTCTCGCCGTCGAGCCGCAGCGTGTACCGCCGGCGGCGCAGCCGGGCCAGCTCCAGCATGACCGCCACGTCGTACCGGCGCGGCCCACGCGGCCAGCGCATCCGGTTGGCGAGCTCGTTCACCGCCGCGTCGAACCCAGCAGCCAACACCGCGGCGTACCACCGGACCTCGCCGCTTACCGCGGTCATCCGGGCCACGTCGACCGCCCGGGTGCGGCCGTCGGCCAGCGCCGCGGCGATGCGGTCCGCGGCCAGCAGCGGGTCCTGAGGCATCCCGACCTCGGACGCGAAGTCGTTGCCGGTGCCGGCCGGGACGACCCCGAGCGGCACCGGGCTGCCGGCCACCGCCTGCAGCGCACGGTGCACGGTCCCGTCCCCGCCCACCGTGACGAGCGCCCTCGCGCCGACGGCAACCTCGGCGTGGCAGGCGGCTTCCGCTTCTTCGGACGTGCCGGCATCGAGCAGCCGTACTTCGTGCCCGCGACTGGTCAACCGCTCGACGATCGCTGTCAACAGCCCCCGGTGGCGGCCCCGACCCGCGGTCGGGTTGGCAAGGACGGCGACGTGGCCGGTCGCCGGATGGCTGGCCACCACCCCGGACGGATCGCTCGCAAGCTCGCTCACGAGCGTCAGGTCATGTCGTCGTAGCGGCGCTCCAGTGGCTGGGGCGCAGGCACCGGAGTGATGGCGTCGACCGGCTCGCCGGCCTCCACCGGCTCGGGCTCCATGTCCAGCGGCGAGATCTCGTCGTCGGAGAGCCCGGCGTACAGGCTGTTCTTCCGTGCCCGGCGCCGGTCGTTGAGGTACGCTCCGCCGACCGCCATGAAGTAGAGCGCCGACAGGCACAGCCCGAGCGCGGTCATCCCGAACGGGTCCGGTGTCGGCGTCACCACGGCGGAGAACGCGAAGAACACGAAGACGGCGACCCGCCACCAGCCGAGCAGCCGCTTGGCGCTGGCCATGCCGGTGAAGTTGAGCAGCAGCACGATCAGCGGGAACTCGAACGCCACCCCGAAGATCAGGATCAGGTTGGTGACGAAGGAGATGTACCGGGTGACCTCGAGCGACGTGCTCAGCCCGGTCACGCCGGACTCCAGCAGGAACGACAGTCCCTTGTGGACCACGAAGTAGGCGAGCACGGCACCCATCGCGAACAGCGGCGCCGCGATCGCCGCGAACAGATAGGCCCACCGGCGCTCGTGCCGGTGCAGGCCTGGCGCGATGAACGCCCACAGCTGGTACAGCCAGACCGGCGCCGCGAGGATGAGCCCGACCCACAGCGCGAGCTTCAGGCGGAGCACGAAACCGTCGGCCGGTCCGAGCTGGAAGAGCAGCTTGCTGCAGTCGGCGGTGGGCACCGCCTCGCAGTAGGGCTGCTTCAGCAGGTTGTACACCGGCATCGACAGCACATAGCCGCCGGCGAACCCGACCGCCACCGCCAGCGACGCCTTGAACAGCCGGCTGCGCAGCTCCTGGATGTGCTCCATGAGGGTCATGGAGCCTTCGGCGGCGCGCTGGAACTGGCTGGGGCCGCGCCGCCGCAGCACCGGCTTCATCTCGGGCTACCGGCTCAGTTGTCGCGGACGCGCTGCACCGGGTCGACGACCGTGGCCTGGCTGTCCGCCGGCGGCAGTGGCTGGCGGCCGTGCTGCGCGTCGGCCTTCTCCGCCAGGTCGTTGTCGTCGTCGACCAGGCCCTTGGTCTCGGCCTTGATGATGCGCAGCGAGCGCCCGAGCGACCGGGCCGCGTCCGGGAGCCGCTTCGCGCCGAACAGGAGGATCAGCACAACCACGAGGACGGCGATGTGCCAAGGCTTGAGGGCGCCCATGGAAGCTCCAGTTGTTCTTAGGTCTCAGGTGACGAGCCCATCCTACGTGGGGGATTCGGCTTCGACACCGGTCAGGTTTGGTGAAGTGTGGACAACCGCGAAGCCGCGGTCAACCCGACAAGCGGTGTTATTTATTCCGATTTACGGCCATAGCGGCAATCCGCCGCTGGGTCCGCTCTGCCCGTACCTGCACGGTCAGCAGGCGCACCTGCAGCCGCTCGGCCGCCTCCCGCAGGTCGAGCGCCTGCGCCTGCTGGCGCCGCAGCCTGAGCAGTGCTCTGGCCAGCCGCGGCAGCCGGCGCAGCACCGCGGCCACGGCCAGCGCGAGGACGAGCAGCGCCGCCACCGCGATGCCGAGCACAATCCACCACAGCATCCGGTCAGCCTAGCCCCTTCTTCCCCCGCGATCTTGCAGTTGTGTACCCCGTAATAGGGGACATGTCGTTTTTAACCGGGTACACAACTGCAAGATCGCGGGGAGGAGGGGGGCGCGCTAGGCGGTTGGCACGGCGTATGCCTGCAGGGCGGCCGTCGCCTGGTCCCGGACGGCGGCGACCAGCTCGGGTGGGGACACCGCCACCGCGTCCGGGCCCAGGCCCAGCACGAACCGGCGTGCCCAGTCCAGGTCGGTGACCCGCAGCGAGACCAGCCACTCCTCGCCCGGGCCGCGGGTAACCCGCTCGCACGGGTAGTACTCGGTGATCCACCGGGCCGCACGGCCCACCCGTACCGTAATCAGCGGCAGATCGGCGGTCGGCTGGAAGATGCCCTCCCGCACGTCCGTCGGCTGCGCCTGCGGCGGCGGCGCGGCCGGCTCGTCCAGCTCGGTCATCGCGTCGATGCGGTCCACCCGGAACATCCGCACCGCCTCGGCCCGCCGGCACCACGCCTCCAGGTATGCGTGCCCGGACACCACCAGCACCCGCATCGGGTCGACCACCCGGTCGGTGGTCTCGTCGCGGGTCGCCGTGTAGTAGGTGATGCGCAGCGCGCGCCGCCGCTCGACCGCGCCGCTGAGCGCGACCAGCCGGTCGGAGTTGCCTGGCAGCCGGACCGCGACCGGCGCGTCGGCGAGCTCCCCGGCGGCGTTCTCGATCTTCGCCAGCGCCCGGTCCACCGCGTCCCGGTTGGCCAGCCCCGGCGTCTCTGCGAGCAGGCGCAGCGCGACCACCAACGCGAGCGCCTCGTCCGGGGTCAGCCGCAGCGGCCGGTCGATGCCGGCGTCGTAGGTGATGGTGACCCGGTCGCCGTCGAAGGCCATGTCGATCAGGTCGCCGGGTCCGTACCCCGGCAGGCCGCACACCCACAGCAGCTCCAGGTCCTCGCGCAGCTGCTTCTCCGACACCCCGAGGTCGGCCGCCGCCTCGGCGATCGCGATGCCGGGCCGGGCCAGCAGGTACGGGACCAGGTTGAGCAGCCTGGCCAGCCGGTCGGCGGAGTTGCGCGCCCCACCGCTCACGGCGACCTCCCCGCGGCGACCACGGGGCCTGCGGTGTCGTGCCGGGCGGCGACCTCCTTCAGCCGCTGGATCACCGCCTCGCGGACCTCCGGCGGGTCCAGCACCACCACGTCGGCGCCGTACCTGACCAGCCAGCTGGCCAGCCCGCACGGGTCGGAGTAGCGCAGCACCAGCCGGTCCCCGTCGGGTCCCTTCGACACCTCCTGGGCCCAGCGCCGGACCCCGGCGGCCCGCCCGGGCCGGGCCAGCACCGTGGCCTGACCGGTGTGCTCGACCGGGCCGTACCACCGGGCGACGTGGCTGATCAGGTCGACTCCTGCCGGAGGCTGGTACGCGCCCGACGGCCCGGTCAGCCGGACCGGCCCGACGATCCGGGAGAGGCGGAAGCAGCGCGTGGCCGACCGGTCCAGGTCGTGGCCGACCACGTACCACCGGCCGCGCCAGCACACCACCCCCCACGGCTGCAGCCGGCGGCTGGTCGGCTCGTCGTGCTCCGGAACCCGGTAGGAGAAGGTGACCGTGCGGCGTTCCCGCGCCGCCTTCGTCAGCGGCGCGAAGGCCGGATCCACGGTGACCAGCGGCTCCACCCCGAGGGTCGCCTGCGGGTCCACCTCCACCCCGGCCGCGCGCAGCTTCGCCAGCCCAGAGGAGGCGGCCGCGGCCAGGCCGGCGTGCTGCCACAGGCGCGCGGCGATGCCGACCGCGGCGGCCTCGTCCGGGGTCAGCGGGATGTCCGGCAGCGCGTACTCCCGGCGGGCGATGCGGTAGCCGGGCTCGGTGTCGAAGACGCTGACCGTTCCCGTCTCCAGCGGCACGCCCAGCTCGCGCAGCTCGGCCTTGTCCCGCTCGAACTTGCGCTGGAACGCCTCGTGGTCGCGCGGGTCGTCCGGGTCGTGCTCGTACCCGGGCACGGTCGCCGCGATCTGCGACGCGGTGAGGAACCGGCGCGTCGACAATAGGCAGATCACCAGGTTGACCAGGCGCTCGGTGCGGGTCCGGGACACGACCTCGAACCTAGCAGGATACGAACGTCTGTGCGCATGAGCTGTGAGTCCAGCCGTCGCGTGTCGGCACGACGGCTCAGGTAAGTTCCGACCGTGGTGTGGGTGCGCTGGCGGCGCGGAAGGGTCGTCGCGGTCGGCCGCCGCTGGCGCGGCGCGATCGAGCTCGACGTGGCCATGGAGCGGCGCCACCCGGCCGACCCCGAGCGGGTACGGGCGCTGGCGTACCCGGCGCTGGTCGGTGAGCCGCAGCCGGACGACATCGTGCTGCTGAACACCGGCGCACTGGCGCTCGGGCTCGGCACCGGCGGGTACGCCTTGGTCGTGGCCGTCCCCGACCGGCTGCCGCCGGACACCCACGACGCACCGACGCGCGCCGACGGGCACCTGGTGAAGGCCCGCTACACACCGCAGCAGTCGATCGTGCTGGGCGCCGACGAGGAGGCGTCCCCGTACCGGGAGGCGCTGGCCGAGGCCGACGACCTGGCGGGGATGCCGGTGGTGACCGCGGACCTGCACTCGGCCCTGCCCGCGATCCTCGCCGGCGTGCACGCCGCAGCCCCCGGTGCCCGGGTCGCCTACGTGATGACCGACGGCGGCGCGCTGCCCGCCTGGTTCTCGCGCACCCTGGATGCGCTCGGTGGCCTGCTCGCCGGCACCGTCACGGCCGGGCAGGCGTTCGGCGGCGACCTGGAGGCGACGAACGTCCACTCTGGACTACTGGCGGCCCGGCACGCGCTGCGCGCCGACGTCACGGTGGTGGCGCAGGGGCCGGGCAACATCGGCACCGGTACCCGCTGGGGCTTCTCCGGCGTCTCCGTCGGCGAGGCCGTCAACGCCGCCGCCACCCTGGGCGGGCGCCCGGTGGGCTCGCTGCGCATCTCCGCCGTCGACCCGCGACCCCGGCACCGCGGGGTGTCGCACCACAGCCTCACCGCGTACGGCCGGGTCGCGCTCGCCCCCGCCGATCTGGTCGTGCCCGCCGGCCTCGACCCGCCGCTGGCCGCGGAGGTCCGCGCCGCGCTGGCGCCTCTGGCCGACCGGCACCGCATCGTGACCGTCCCGACGGACGGGCTGGACGCCGCGCTGCGGGCGCTGCCGGTCAAGCTCTCCACCATGGGCCGCGACCTGGACGGCGACCACGCGTACTTCCTCGCCGCCGCGGCCGCCGGCCGGCACGCCGGAGCCATGGTGCGCGGTTGACCCAGCCGCCCGGGATGCCCCCGGGGATGCCCGGCGATCTTGCAGTTGTGTACCCGGATAAAGGCGACATGTCCCCTATTCCGGGGTACACAACTGCAATGAAGCGCGAAGGGGGGTGAGGGGAAGAAATGTCTCTTAAAAAAA
>JADGHA010000071.1 GCA_019689695.1 Micromonosporaceae bacterium
GGCCCGGGGGAGGGAACAGCGCCGAACCCTCCGGGGTTGTCGTCCCCGTCGGGAAGACTCGACAGGGGGACGACGGAGGGGGTGAGCGGTGACCGCGCCGATGGGCATGGGCCACATGGGTGCCGGCTGGTCGATGCTGCGCGGCCTGCGCAAGCGCGACGAACTGGCCGGGCGCAAGGTCAACCGGCGCACCCTCGGCCGGGTGCTGGGGTTCGCCCGGCCCTACCGGCGGGACATCGCGATCTTCCTGGTGGCCGTGGTGCTCAGCGCGGTGATCGGGGTGGCCACCCCGGTGCTCGCCGGCGACGTGGTCAACGCGATCACCGGCGGGCGGGCCGGCGCGGGCGGCGTCGTGGTCCGGCTCGCGGCGCTGATCGCCGGGCTGGCCATCGTCGACGCAGGGCTCTCCCTGGCCCAGCGGTGGTACTCGGCGCGCATCGGCGAGGGCATCATCCTCGACCTGCGCACCAGGGTGTACGACCACGTGCAGCGGATGCCGCTGCAGTTCTTCACCCGGACCCAGACCGGCGCGCTGGTCAGCCGGCTCAACAACGACGTGCTCGGCGCGCAGCAGGCGTTCACCTCCACCCTCTCCGGGGTGGTCAGCAACGTGATCCAGCTGGTGCTCACCGCCGCGGTGATGTTCACCCTGTCCTGGCCGATCACGCTGATCTCGCTGGCCATGCTGCCGATGTTCATCCTGCCCGCCCGTCGGGTCGGCCGTCGGCTGGCCGAGATCACCCGCGAGTCGTACCAGCTGGACGCCTCGATGAACGCCACCATGACGGAGCGGTTCGGGGTCGCCGGCGCGCTGCTGGTGAAGCTGTTCGGGCGGCCGGACGCGGAGGCGCAGCGGTTCGCCGCCCGGGCGGCCCGGGTCCGCGATATCGGCATCCAGCAGGCGATGTACTCGCGGGCCTTCTTCGTGGCGATGCTGCTGGTCGCCTCGCTGGCCCAGGCGCTCACCTACGGCCTGGGCGGGTGGCTGGCGGTCAGCGGCAAGGTCAGCGCGGGCACTGTGGTCACCCTGGCCCTGCTGCTGACCCGGCTCTACGGGCCGCTCACCGCGTTGTCCAACGTGCGGGTCGACGTGATGAGCGCGCTGGTCTCCTTCGAGCGGGTGTTCGAGGTGCTGGACCTGGCGCCGGCGATCGCGGAGAAGCCCGGCGCGGTGGCGGTGCCACGCCAGCCGGGTGCGGGCGGCGGCCCCGCCGTGGAGTTCCGCGACGTGCGGTTCCGCTACCCGGCCGCGGCCGAGGTGTCGCTCGCCTCCCTGGAGGACGTGGCCACGCTGGACCGCACCACCACGGAGCCGGTGCTGCGCGGCGTGTCGTTCGCGATCTACCCGGGGCAGATGGTCGCCCTGGTCGGACCGTCCGGCGCTGGCAAGTCCACCACCGCCATGCTGATCTCCCGGGTCTACGACGTGACCGGCGGCCAGGTGTTGGTCGGCGGCGTGGACGTGCGCGACGCCACCCTGGACTCGCTGCGGGACGCGATCGGCGTGGTCACCCAGGATTCGCACCTGTTCCACGAGACGATCGCCGAGAACCTGCGCTACGCCAAGCCGGACGCCACCGACGAGGAGCTGTGGACGGCGCTGCGGGCGGCGCAGGTGGAGCAGCTGGTGCGCGCACTCCCTGACGGCCTGCAGACCGTCGTGGGAGAGCGGGGCTACCGCTTCTCCGGCGGCGAGAAGCAGCGCATCGCGATCGCCCGGCTGCTGCTGAAGGCACCGTCCATTGTGATCCTCGACGAGGCGACCGCGCACCTGGACTCGGAGTCCGAGGCCGCGGTCCAGCGGGCGCTGTCGGCGGCGCTGGCCGGGCGTACCGCGCTGGTCATCGCGCACCGGCTGTCCACCGTCCGCGACGCCGACCAGATCCTGGTGCTCGACGACGGCCGGATCGTGGAACGGGGCACGCATGACGAGCTGGTGGCGGCCGGCGGGCTGTACGCGGAGCTGTACCGCACCCAGTTCGCCGCGGCCGACTCGCCCACGCCCTACGTCGCGGCGGCCGAGCCCGAGCCGGTCGCGGTGCCCACCACGCGCGACAGCCTCGACTCCTGACCCCGGTCCCCGCGATCTTGCAGTTGTGTACCCCGGAATAGCGTCATATGTCGCTTTTAGTGGGGTACACAACTGCAAGATCGCGGAGTTCGGCGAAGGCAGCGGCCAGCGTGTCGAGGGTGTAGTGAGCGTTGAGGCCGCTGGGGTTGGGCAGCACCCAGATCCCGGTCCCGCCGATGGTCTCCGGCTGCCGCCCGACCGTCGCGCTTGGCCGGCCGAAGGCCACCCGGTACGCGGTCACCCCGACGACCGCCAGCCACGCCGGCCGGAACTGGCGTACCTTCGCAGCCAGCGCCCGCCCGCCGGCGACAAGCTCCGCCGCACGGAGCTCGTCGGCCCGCGCGGTCGCTCGCGGGACGATGTTCGTGATGCCGAGCCGGTACTCCAGCAGCTGCTCCTGCTCGGCAGGGTGCAGTTGCCGCGGCGTGAACCCGGCCCGGTGCAGCGCCGGCCAGAACCGGTTGCCGGGGCGAGCGAAGTGGAGGCCGGAGGCGGCTGAGTACAGGCCCGGGTTGATACCGCTGAACAGCTCGGTCAAGCCTGGCGCGATCACGTCGGGGATGGTCCGCCCGGCCGCCGTCGCCACCTCGGTGCGGCTGGGTGGCCGGAAGCCCGCGGGTGCGGTCACAGCGCGCCGTCGGTCGCGACGGACAGGCCAGGCAGGGAGCCGGACCCAGACCAGAACAGAGAAGCCGCCGCGTGCCCGGGCCCGCCCGGGTCGCCCAACTCCGCGAAACCCGGCTGTGGGGAGGCGCCGCTTGGGCCGTGGACGTGATCAGCGGCTCCGAGATTCATGCCGGCAGGCTAGCGCGCCGGCCGGAGCAGTGTCCGCCACCGACCAGGCCCGGATCCGTCTCCGCGATCTTGCAGTTGTGTACCCCGATAAATGCGACATATGGCGTTATTCCGGGGTGCACAACTGCAAGATCGCGGGGAACGGGGGTCAGCGGCGGCGGACGGCCTCCTCGACGAGGTCGAGGACGGGGCCCAGGTCGCCGACCGGGCGGCCCATGGCCAGATGCAGCACCAGGCCGTCGTACGCCAGCTCCAGGAACTGGGCCAGCACCGGCAGCGGCACATCGTCGCGCAGTACGCCCGCCTCGCGTTGCCGGCGCAGCCGGTCCCGGGTCGCGGTCGCGATCGCCTCGGCGCGCTGCGCCCAGCGCTTGGCGAAGTCGGGGTCGGTGCGCAGCCGGCGGGACACCTCCAGCTGCGTGCCGAGCCAGCCGGCGGTCTCCGGTGCGGCGTTCGGGTCGTTGACCCGCGTCAGCAGGTCGCGCATCACCTGCACCAGACCGTGGCGGGCGACGGTGGCGACCATCGCGGCCGCGTCGTCCTCGGCGACCGCGAGGAACAGCGAGTCCTTGTCCCGGAAGTGGTGGAAGATCGCGCCGCGCGACAGCCCGGTCGCCTCCTCCAGCCGCCGCACCGTGGCGCCCTCGTAGCCGTGCCGAGCGAAGCAGCCGCGGGCGGCGGCGAGGATCTCCCGCCGCCGCGTCTCCAGCTGGTCCTGGCTCACTCTGGGCACACCTAGATGATGCAATCCGTACGTACGGCTTGCAAGCGAGCCCGGCTGGCAGGATGGCGGCATGACCCAAGGACCTCTCAGGGTAGCCGCCGTACAGGCGCACGCCGTACCGGGCGACGTCGCCGGCAACGCGGTCGTCGCCGCCCGCCTGGCAGCACAGGCCGCGGACCGCGGCGCCGCTCTTGTCGTACTCCCGGAGCTGTTCCTGCCGGCGTACCACCCGCCGGTGCTGGCGGCGGACCCGGTCGGCACCGACCTGGCCTGCGACGCCGAGGGCCGGCTGGCGGATGCGCGGCTGGACCCGCTGCGGGCCGCCGCCCGCGACCGCGGCGTGGTCATCGTGGTCGGCGCGGCGGTCCGCCACCCGGACCAACGGCGCACCTGCTCCTCGGTGGTCGTCGACCGGTCGGGCGAGGCGGTCGCGGCCTACGACAAGCAGCATCTGTGCGGGCCGCACGAGAAGGCGCTGTTCGTGCCGGGGGCCTGCGGCGCCACGCTGGTGGTGGACGGCTGGCGGCTGGGGTTGGGCATCTGCTACGACGGGTGTTTCCCCGAGCACGGGCGGGCGGCCGCGGCGGACGGCGCGCAGGCGTACCTGTGTCCGAGCGCGTACCTCGACGGCTCGCAGCACCGCCGAGACGTCTACTACGCCGCGCGCGCCCTGGACAACACGATGTACGTGGTCTTCGCCAACCTGGTCGCCGGCGACCCGCCGTGGCGCTTCAACGGCGGATCCGCGGTGTACGACCCGGAGGGCCGGCCGGTCACCCGCGCGCCGGACGAGGGCGAAGCCGTGGTGGTGGCGGTGCTCGACCCGGCCGAGGTAGCCCGGGTGCGCGCCGAACACCCGATGCTCACCGACCGCCTCGACGACCAAGGCGACGCTCGGCGGCTTCTGTTTACAACCGGGGGACTGTTGCAGGACAGATCAAGCACGTAATGTGCCGGAACGTGCCGTTGTTGTTCCTTGATCTCGACGACACCCTGCTCGACCGCGCGGGCGCGTTCCGAAGGTGGGCCGGGGAGTTTCTGGACGAGATCGGGGCGCCCCAGGACGACCTGGAGTGGCTCGTCGCCCTGGACGCGGACGGCCTGACCTCGCGATGGGACGTCGCCGACGCGATCCGCGACAGGTACCGCCTGCGCGTCTCGTCGCTCGACCTGGTCGAGGCGCTGCACCAGGGAGTGCTCGACTACCTGCAACTGGACCGGCTGGTCGCCGGCGCGCTGCGCATCGCCACCGACGCTGGCTGGGTACCGGTGGTGGTGACCAACGGGTCGACCGAGCAGCAGGAGGCGATGATCAAGCAAACCGGCCTGGACCGGTACGTCATCGACTGGGTGATCTCGGAGCGGGCCGGGGTGAGCAAGCCGAACCCGCGGATCTTCGCGCTCGCCGCGCAGCGGGTGCGGATGCGGCTGCACGGCGCGTGGATCGTGGGGGACTGCCCGGAGACCGACATCGGTGGCGCCGCCGCGATGGGCCTCCCCAGCGTGTGGCTGCACCGCGGCCGGCGGTGGGTCGAACCCCGGTTCCGGCCGACGTACACGGTTGACGGTCTGCTCGCCGCGCTGGCGGCGGTGATGGACGCCCCGCCGATGAGCCGGCCGCGCGGGGGCGGACGGTTCCAGCCGTACCCGGCGCGCTGAAGTCCGGTTGACGCTGCCCGCCGCGCCCCGGCTGGCCCAGCTGCGCCCGTCCAGCGCCGAGCTGGCCGACCTGTGGCGGCAGCTGGTGGATGCGCTGGTGGTGCTGGCCCGCGCCGGCCTGGCCCACGGTGACCTGTCCCCGTACAACCTGCTGGTCCACTCCGGACGGCTGGTGCTCATCGAGCTGCCGCAGGTGGTCGACCTCGTCGGCAACCCGCGCGGCGGTGAGTTCCTGGCCCGCGACGTACAGGTGGTCAGCACCTGGTTCGCCGGCCGCGGCCTGTCCGAAGTAGACGAACAGGAGCTGACTGGGTTGCTGCTCGCCGAGGCCGGCCTCCGGTAGCCAGGTCCAGCGCGGGAACCGGCGGGTCGGTCACGCCGGCGAGTCGGCCGGCCGGGCCCACGGGCTCGGCGCGGCCGATTCGACCGTCTCCACGGGCTGCGCCGCCTCCGCCACGGCCGCCGGCTTGCCGTTTCCGGGCGGCACCGGCAGGGCGAGCGTGAGCCGGGTGTGCCCACGGTGCGCGGCCAGCGCCGCCCGGTGGTACGCCTCGATCGAACGGAGGAACTCTTCGTCTTTGTAGACGGTCCCGTCGACGAGCGGGCCCGGCCGGCCCTCCAGCACCGCGACCACGTCGTCGCCGGTGAGCGTCTTGTGCGTCTCCAGGGCGTGCGCCAGGGCGAGCACCCGGGTGCGCTCCTCGGCGAGGATCTCCGTGGTGCGCTCCAGCAGCACGCTGAGGTTGTCCTCGATCCGGTCGGCGAGCGCCCGGCGCGGGTCCACGCCGGACTCCTTGCTCTTGCGCCCCGGACCGCCCGGCGAGCCGACCTCCAGCCGCTTGGAAGTGGAGTACGACGACACGGTCGACCCCATCCCCCAGAAGCCCTCCATGTAGGTCGCCACACCGGTGGCCGACTCCAGGTCGCCGGAGACGCCGGACGAGCTGTCGCCGTCGAAGAACATCCGTTCCCCGGCGAGCGAGGCGAGGGAGACGTAGATGTCCGCCTCGTACTCGCTCCGCCAGCGGGTGAACTGGTCCTCGGGCGGGATGCTGGCCACCATGCCGAGGTAGTCGCTGCCCTTCTCGATGGTGGCGATGTCGATCTCCATGTGCTGCCGGGTGCGGTAGGCGACGACCGCATGGCACGCCTCGTGCACCGCCACCGCGTGCCGCTCCCGCTCGATGTACTCCACGTCCTCCGGTGGCCCCAGCTCCTTGAGCTGCTTGGCCTTCATCACGTCGGCCCAGGTGATGACGTCCCGCCCGGCGCGGATAGCGTTGATCAGCGCCTCGTTCACGGTGTCCTTGATGGTCGCGCCGGTGGCGTACGGGGTGATCGTGGCGAGCTTGTCGATCTGCTCGTCGGTGAGCTCGTGCCGGACCTTGTTCAGGTAGCCCTGGTAGGTGCGGATCCGGCCGGCCTTGCTCGGGTAGCCCACCTTGTAGATGCGGTCGATGCGGCCCGGCCGCAGCAGCGCCTCGTCCAGCGCCTCCGGCAGGTTGGTCGCCATCATGATCAGGATCCGGTACTTCGGCGGTGGCTTGGGCCGCATGCCGAGCAGCCTGCGCACGTACCGGTTGACGAAGCCGCGCGGCTTCTTCAGCCCGGAGATCTCGGTGAGCAGAGCCTGCAGGGTGCCCATGCCACCGGCGCCCATGCCCATGTTGCCCATGACGACCTTGTTGCGCCTGGTATCCGGCTGCTCGGCGCCCGATTGCATGGCGTCCCTGGTGAGCAGCCACTGCACCTCCGGGGAGAGGTAGGAGAAGCCGTGGCAGCCGGTGGTGGCGAACGGGGCGGGTCGCATGCCGCGGGGGAAGCCGGGGCCGCCCTGCGCGAGCGCCCCGCGGTTGCCCAGCGAGTCGGCCTCGTCGAAGAAGACGATCACGCCGCCGTAGCGCAGCGCGAGCTTGCGCAGCTTGCGGAACAGGGACTTGACCTTCAGGACGCCGACGCCGAAGAACATGTTGATGAAGGCGCCCGGGTCGACGAAGACGTACGGCTTGCCGGTCTCGCCGGCGACCGCCTCCGCCATCAGCGTCTTGCCCGTGCCGGGCGGGCCCCACAGCAGGATGCCGCCGGGAACGTAGCCGCCCTTCGACTCGATCGACTCCGGGTTCTCCAGATAGACGATGTTCTCCTTGACCCGTTCCAACACGTGGTCCTGCCCCCACACGTCGGTGAACCGGGTCTTGATGTCCTCCGGGTAGTAGACGTCCACCCCGCCGCGGGAGAGGAACCAGAAGATCGCGGCGAACTGGCCGACCGCGATGAACATGATGAACATGATCTGGATCACGAACGGCAGCGCCGACCAGACCAGCGCCGGCAGCTGGAACACCACCAGCACCGGGTTGGTGTCCATCGCCTGGCCGAGCAGGATGGCGATCAGCGCGAGCCAGATCAGCCACTTCACCCACCGGCCCAGCCGGAACCGGGTCCAGTCGGACAGCCGGCGGTGGCTGACCCGCTCGATGCCGCCGAAGACGTAGTGGATCCAGAACCGGTGGTACCCCGGCGAGTGCTCGCTGACCAGGTAGTGCAGCTGGCGCAGCACCTCCAGCCCGGCCAGTGATATGACCACCCAGCCCCAGGTCGAGCGCAGTTCCTCGCGGACCGCGTCCACGAACGGCAGCAGCGGGTTGTCCGCCATCGCGGCCCAGACCAGGAAGAACCAGACCACCGTGAACAGCAGCAGGAACTTGATCCGGTCCCACAGCGGCAGCGGCTTGCGGGTTGGGCGCTCCGCCTCGCGCGGGCCCTCGTCCGGGGGTCGCAGGCCCTCCACCGGCTGGGTCGGCGCGGTCATGATCGGCTCCTAACCGTGAACGAGGTGGCGATCGTGTTCAGCTCGTCGGCGCGGTCCTTGTAGCAGCGCGTGGAACACCGGATGAGCAGCGCGTAGACCCGGTCGGCGCCGTTGTTCACCAGCGCGGTCAGGTCGAAGGTGTGCAGCACCCCGCTGGGCAGCTGGTAGTTGTAGATCACCCGTACGCCGTGGATGTTGTCCGACGGGGTCAGCACCTCGTCGTGGACCAGTTCGAAGAAGCCCAGCCCGAGCAGCTCGGCGGCTGCCTTCCGGTTCTCCTCCGGGGTGACCGGGAGGAAGACGTTGCGCAGCCAGTCCAGCGAGATCTCGCCCTGGGTGGCCTCGTCGAGCTGGAGGACCTGTGCGTACACGATCGGGTCGTCGGTCGTCTGCCCGGACAGCAGGTGCGCCGCGGACGGTCGGTCGGCGGCGTCGTACGCGGTGTTCCAGCTGCGGTCGCGCTGCAGGTCGGCGGTGGCCGATTCGGACGGCGCGGCGAGCAGCACGTCGTCCAGCTCGCTGGCACCGATCTTGTGCCACTCGTGCGGCACCTTGAAGTAGGTCTTCTCCGCCGAGTTCTTGACGTAGGTGAACTGGGGCTCGCCGCACGCGGTCGCCACGCTGACCACCGCAGCGACGGCCAGCGCCCCCACGACGGCCCGGATCGCTCTGGTCGACCGGGAGCCCCCGCTGCGGCCCGTTCCGACAGGCTTGATCGACATTGTGTACCGCTCGCCGTTCGTGCTGGGTAGCCCTGCCCGGGTGGGGCAGGGCTGTAACCGCAGTATCGACCAAGACTGTTACGACGCCGTAGCCGGCAAAAAGACGAGCTTCTTAGCCCATACGGGCCATACCGCCGGTTACTGGAGCCGTTACGTACCGCGACAGCGGGCCGTTGTCAGGCGGCGAGCATCTTGCGCACGACGTACTGCAGGATGCCGCCGTGGCGGTAGTACTCCGCCTCGCCCGGGGTGTCGATCCGCACCACCGCGTCGAACTCGACGCCGGTGTCGGTGCTGACCTTCACCGTACGCGGGGTGGTGCCCTCGTTGAGCGCGGTGATGCCGGTGATCGTGAAGGTCTCCGTGCCGGTGAGGCCGAGCGACTGCGCGTTCTGGCCGGCCGGGTACTGCAGTGGCAGCACGCCCATCCCGATCAGGTTGGATCGGTGGATCCGCTCGTACGACTCGGCGATGACCGCCTTCACCCCCAGCAGCATGGTGCCCTTCGCCGCCCAGTCGCGCGACGAGCCGGAGCCGTACTCCTTGCCGGCCAGGATGACCAGCGGTACGCCCGCCTCGCCGTACGCGACCGCAGCCTCGTAGATGGTGGTCTGCTCGCCGGTCAGGTGGTTGATGGTGAAGCCACCCTCCACCCCCGGGACGAGCTGGTTGCGCAGCCGGATGTTGGCGAACGTGCCCCGGATCATCACCTCGTGGTTGCCGCGCCGCGAGCCGTAGGAGTTGAAGTCCTTGCGCTCGACGCCATGCTCGGCCAGGTAGCGGCCGGCGGGGGAGTCCGGCTTGATGGAGCCGGCCGGGGAGATGTGGTCGGTGGTCACCGAGTCGCCCAGCTTCGCCAGCACCCGAGCGCCTTCGATGTCGCTCACCGGCTGCGGCTGCCGGCCCATCCCGTCGAAGTACGGGGGCTTGCGCACGTACGTCGAGCCGGGATCCCAGGCGAACGTGTCCCCGGTCGGCGTCGGCAGCTGCCGCCACCTCTCATCCCCGGCGAACACGTCGGAGTAGTCGCGGGTGAACATCTCCGAGGCGATCGCGGAGGCGATGACCTCCTCGACGTCCTGCGCCGAGGGCCAGATGTCGCGCAGGTAGACCGGCTGTCCGTCGCTGCCGGTGCCCAGCGGGTCGTTGAGCAGGTCCACGTCCATCGAGCCGGCCAGCGCGTACGCCACCACCAGCGGCGGGGACGCCAGGTAGTTCATCTTCACGTCCGGGTTGATCCGCCCCTCGAAGTTACGGTTGCCGGACAGCACGCTGACCACGCTGAGGTCGTTCTCGTTCACCGCGGCGGAGATCTCGTCCGGCAGCGGGCCGGAGTTGCCGATGCAGGTGGTGCAGCCGTAGCCGACCAGGTTGAAGCCGAGCTTCTCCAGGTACGGCGTCAGGCCCGCCCGGTCGTAGTAGTCCATGACCACCTTGGACCCCGGGGCGAGCGTGGTCTTCACCCACGGCTTGCGGCTCAGGCCACGCTCCACGGCGTTCTTGGCCAGCAGGGCGGCGCCGACCATCACCTGCGGGTTGGACGTGTTGGTGCACGAGGTGATCGCGGCGATCACGACGGCGCCGTGGTCGAGCTCGTACTCCCCGAGTTCGCCCTTGACGCGCACCGGGTTGGACGGGCGGCCGTGGGCGCCGGCCGCGGCGCTGAACACGTGCGGCGCGCCGCCGCCGTTGCCGCCGGACCCGTACGTGGTCGGGTCGCTGGCCGGGAACGTCTCGGCCACGGCTTCGTCCACCTTGGACCGCACGCTGTCGCCGTTGACGTACTCGGTCAGCGCGGCCCGGAACGCCTGCTTCGCGGTGCGCAGCGCCACCCGGTCCTGGGGGCGCTTGGGTCCGGCCAGCGAGGGCTCTACTGTGGACAGATCCAGCTCCAGTCGCTCGGAGTAGTCCGGCTCGGCGTCCGGGTCGTGCCACAGGCCCTGCGCCCGGGCGTACGCCTCGACGAGCGCGACCTGGTCGTCGCTCCGGCCGGTCAGCCGCAGGTAGCGCACGGTCTCCTCGTCGATGGGGAAGATGGCCACGGTGGAGCCGTACTCCGGCGACATGTTGCCGATGGTGGCCCGGTTGGCCAGCGGCACGGCGGCCACGCCGGGGCCGTAGAACTCCACGAACTTGCCCACCACGCCGTGCTTGCGCAGCATCTCGGTGATGGTCAGCACCAGGTCGGTGGCGGTCGTGCCCTCGGGCAGCTCACCCCGCAGCTTGAACCCGACCACCCGGGGGATGAGCATGCTGACCGGCTGGCCGAGCATGGCGGCCTCCGCCTCGATACCGCCCACGCCCCAGCCGAGCACACCCAGCCCGTTGACCATCGTGGTGTGCGAGTCGGTGCCGACCACCGTGTCCGGGTACGCGACGCCGTCGCGGGCGAAGACGCCGCGGGCCAGGTACTCGATGTTGACCTGGTGCACGATGCCGGTGCCCGGCGGCACCACCTTGAACTCGTTGAAGGCGGTCTGCCCCCAGCGCAGGAACTGGTAGCGCTCGCGGTTGCGCTGGTACTCCAGCTCCACGTTGCGGGCGAAGGCGTCCTGGCGGCCGAAGATGTCGGCGATCACCGAGTGGTCGATGACCAGCTCCGCCGGGGCCAGCGGGTTGACCTTGGTGGGGTCGCCGCCCAGGTCCCGCACCGCCTCCCGCATCGTGGCCAGGTCGACCACGCACGGCACACCGGTGAAGTCCTGCATGAGCACCCGGGCCGGGGTGAACTGGATCTCCACGCTCGGCTCGGCGGCCGGGTCCCAGGCGCCCAGCGCCCGGATGTGCTCGGCGGTGATGTTCGTCCCGTCCTCGGTCCGCAGCAGGTTCTCCAGCAGGATCTTCAGGCTGTACGGCAGGCGGGCATGCCCCTCCACCGCATCGATCCGGTAGATCTCGTAGCTCGCGTCGCCGACCCGCAGGTCACTCTTCGCGCCGAAGGTGTCCAGGCTCGCCACGTCGTACTCCTTCACCACAGACCGTTTCATCAGCAGTCTTTCGCACCGCGGAGGCGCCGGCAGCCGGGGGGTGCCTCCCAAACCGTACGTCCGTCTTGCTATAGCGCGCAACCCCGGGCGATATCGGTTGCCGCTCGGCCGACGGTACGTACAAATGTGGGGCATGGATCATGTCCGGACCAACCGGCGGTACTGGGATGAGAAGCTCGCCACCTGGTTCGGCGAGAACGCCCGCGAGCACTGGGCGGCCGATGAGCCGTACTGGGGAATCTGGGCCATCCCGCAGTCCGAGCTGCCGGTGTTGCCGGCCGACGTGGCTGGCCTCGACACCGTGGAGCTGGGCTGCGGCACCGGCTACGTCTCGGCCTGGCTGACCCGCCGTGGCGCCCGCCCGGTCGGCGTGGACAATTCCGCGCGGCAGCTGGCCACCGCGCGGGCGATGCAGGAGGAGTTCGGGCTGCGGTTCCCCCTGGTGCACGCGGACGCCGAGCGGACACCGTTGCGGGACGGCTGCGCCGACCTCGTGATCAGCGAGTACGACGCCGCCGTCTGGTGCGACCCGTACCGGTGGATCCCGGAGGCGGCGCGCCTGCTGCGCCCCGGCGGCCGGCTGGTCTTCATGGGCGACTCGACGCAGCTCATGCTTTGCCTGCCGGAGCACGGGCCGGCCGGGGCGCAGTTGGTCCGCGGCCTGTTCGGCCTGCACCGGTACTCATGGTCGGGTGGCGAGGGAGTGACGTTCTGCCTGCCGCACGGCGAGCGGATCCGGCTGCTGCGCGACTGCGGCTTCACCGTCGAGGAGCTCATCGAGGTCCAGGCGCCCGAGGGGGCGACCACCGTCTTCGAAGGCATCCGCCGGAGTGGGCCCGCCGCTGGCCCAGCGAAGAGGTCTGGATCGCCCGCCGCAGCTAGCGGCGCACGGCAGGGCGGCGGCCTGCGCACTGTGTCATACCGGGTGCGGGTCAGGGGAGGGCGAGGGC
>JADGHA010000072.1 GCA_019689695.1 Micromonosporaceae bacterium
CCGCGGCACGCTCCACATAGGTCAGCACCAGCTGAGGGGGGCGTTCACCCGAGTGACGTTGCGGATGACGTTGTTGGTGCCGGTGCACGGGCTTCACCGGATGCCGGTGTTGGCCACCGTCATGTTCTGCAGCGTGATGTTCGACGAGGGTGGGAACTCTGTCCGCGCCGCGATGCGCACCTCACCGCCGCCGCTCACCATGCCGGACACGCCCGCGATCGTCACGTTGTAGCAGTTTTCCAGCAGGATCAAGTTGTTACCGGTGTTGGCGATGTCCACCCGGTCGATCACCGCTCCTCGGAAAAGCGCGTTCCCCAACGGAACCGAGGTGCTTTGGTATACGTCAGTGAGCTAGTTCGGCCAACGCTGCCAGGACCTGTGACCACGCCGCCGACTCCGGGTCGATCAGCGCGAAGTGATCGGCGCCGGGCAGCTCCACCAGTCGCGCTCCGGTCGCGGCGGCGTAACGCCGTGACATCTGCACCGGTACCCGACCGTCCGCGTCGCCATGGACGAGGATCACCGGCGCCGCTGGCGCTCCCAGCGCCGCCGGGTCAGCGGCGGCGTACCGGTCCGCGACCTCGTCCGGGCCGCCGCCGAGGAACGCCGCGACCGCGCCACCGTCCAGATCCAGCCGGTACGCGTCGGCCAGGTCGACCACCGGCGCCAGCGCAAGCACCCCGGCGACCCGCAGCGGACGTTCGGACCGGCCGGGGGCGCCGGCCGGCAGGCGATCGCGCAGCGCAGCCCACAGCGCCAGCTGCCCTCCGGCGGAATGTCCGGCATAGATGATGTGGTCATGGTCGACCCGGCCCGGAGCGGCCTGCTCGACCAGCCCCGGCACCGCCTCCGTCGCCGCGGCCGCATCGGCCAGGGTCGCCGGCCAGCCGGTACGCCGGTACTCCACTGAGGCCACGACGTAGCCGTGCCGGGCCAGGTCGGTCGACATCGGACCGGTGTGGGTCCGGTCCCACTGCGGCCGCCAGAACCCGCCGTGCCACAGGATGACCAGTGGCGCTCGCCCGCTCCGGGACGGGAGCCGGACATCGGCCACGTGGTCCCGATGCGGCCCGTACGCTACCGTCAGGTCGGGCGGCGGCGCCTGCCTGGAAAGCACACCACGGTTCTCGGCAACCACGCCCGGATCGTAGGGCAACCCGCCGGGGCGTACCGGCCGGGATGCCCGCCTTCAGCATGGGACGCTTGGGGGATGTTTCACGGCACCGGGCGGGGATGCGAGGCTGAGCCAGTGCCCGACCTGCTCATTGTGGACGCCGCCAACGTCGTCGGCTCGGTACCCGACGGGTGGTGGCGCGACCGCCCCGGCGCCGCCGGGCGGCTGCGCGACGCCCTCGCCGGCGTGGCCGCGAGCGGTCTGCCGGACGCGGACCCGGCGGTCCGCCCGCCGCTGGAGGTCGTCCTGGTGGTGGAGGGCGTGGCCCGCGACGTCGCCGGAACCGACGAGGTCCGCGTGGTCGCCGCGCCCGGCTCGGGCGACGACGCCATCGTGGACCTGGTGCGCCGCGAGGGCGGCGGCCGGCGGTGCGTGGTGGTCACCGCCGACCGCGCTCTGCGGGAACGGGTGGAGCGGCTGGGCGCGTCGGTGCTAGGACCGCGCGCCGTCCGCCGCCGGTGAGACGTCCACGACCCTCATGCCGGCGGCAACTTCAGCACGTACCCGACACCGCGGACGGTGTGGATCAGGCGAGGCACCGACGTGTCGATCTTCTTGCGCAGGTACGACACGTAGGACTCGACCACGTTGGTGTTCGGGCCGGGGCCGTACTCCCAGACGTGGTTGAGGATCTGCCGCTTGGACAGCACCCGGGCCGGGTTGGCCAGGAAGTAGCGCAGCAGCTTGAACTCGGTGGCCGACAAGGCCACCGGCACACCCGCCTTGTAGACGTCGTGGGACTGCTCGTCCAGCTCGATGTCGGCGAAGCGGAGCCGCCCGGGGCGGGCGCCGGCCGGCCGCGGCCCGCCCGCGCGGCTCAGCAGCGCCTCGATGCGGGCGACCACGTCCTGCGGGCGGAACGGCTTGGTGAGGTAGTCGTCGCCGCCGCGCCGGAGCCCGGCCGCCTCGTCCTCGACCCCGTCCCGGGCGGTGAGGTACAGCACCGGCGCCCGGACACCCCCCGCCCGCAGCCGGCGCACCACGTCACGGCCGTGCATGGCTGCCCCGCCCGGCTGCACGTCCAGCGCGGACCCGGCCGGCGCGAGGTCGAGCAGCACCACATCGGGTCGTTCCCGCCGGGCGTAAGCCAGCGCTTGCAGGCCGTCCGCGGCGGTGGTGACCCGGAAGCCGGCAAGACGCAGCGTGGCCGACAGGGTCTCGCGGATGTCCGGCTCGTCCTCCACGACGAGCAGCCGAGGCGGCGCCATGCTTAACCCCTTCCCTGTCCGTATGCGGCGTCCACCGTTGACGATGCCTGAGTGGGCTGAGAAGCAGCCGGATCCGCGCTGGACGTTCGCTGAGCGGATCCGGCGGGTGTTGCCGAGATCGATGATTCTCAGCATGGTCACAGCCCGGTCCCAGCTGGTCGGGAAGCTGGGGGCGCACGGTACGGCCATGACCGACACCACGACGGACGCGCAGCAGCAGACCAGCCCGGCCGGCAGGCCCTGGCGGTACCACGTGCAGGCCCGCACCGAGTGGCCGACGAACCCGCCCTATCCACCTCAGCTGCCGCCGGCCCAGCTGCCGCCACCGGCCGTCGGGAGGCCGGCGGAGACCGGCCCGGCGGCGCGGCGCGGCCGCCGCTGGATGACGGTGGCCGGGCTGATCGCGGCCGTGGTGGTCGGCGGCGGTGCGGCCGGCGGTGCGATCGGCGCCCAGCTCGACCACGGCGCGGCCGCCACCTCCGCCAGTGGCGGCGGGACCGCCCCGGCCCGCCGCACCATCGCCAGCCTCGCCGACGTGGCGGCCCGCGTCTCCCCCAGCATCGTGGACATCCGGGTCACCAGCGCCTCGGGCGCGGCCGAGGGCTCCGGGATTCTGCTCACCTCAAACGGCCGGGTGGTCACGAACAACCACGTGGTCGAGGGCGCAACCGGCGGCGGCCAGGTGCGGGTCACCCTGGCCGACGGCCGGAGCATGCCGGCCACGGTGGTCGGCACGGACGCCACCGCCGACATCGCCGTGCTGCAGCTGCGGGGCGCGTCCGGGCTCACTCCGGCCACCCTCGGCGACAGCTCGACGCTGAAGGTCGGCGACACCGTGCTGGCCTTCGGCAGCCCGCTGGGGCTGCAGGGCACCGTCACCTCGGGGATAGTGTCGGCGCTGGACCGCTCGCTGAGCTCGGCCACCGAGTCGCTGTCCGGCCTGGTGCAGACCGACGCGGCGATCAACGAGGGCAACTCGGGCGGTGCACTGGTGGACACGGCCGGCCGGGTGGTCGGCGTCAACGTGGCGATCGCCACCACCGGACGGGACACGGGCAACATCGGGGTGGGCTTCGCCATTCCGGTCAACGCGGCAGAGGCGGCTGTCGACCGGATCGTCCGCAGGTGAGCCTCGGTCCAAACCCATCCGGACGTCGCACTGCTGCCGGGGCTGGCGAGAGCCGACCGGGTCGGCTTACAAGAAGTCGTCCGGATGCAGGTCGTCCAGCGAATGCAGGACGCGGTGCGCGAGGGCCAGGGCGTCCGGATCCGGCGGGTACCTCGGATGCGGCACCGCGACGACCACCATCCCCGCGGCGGCGGCCGACCGCAGGCCGTTGCTGGAGTCCTCCACCGCCAGGCAGGAGCCGGGCCGGACGCCAAGCCGCTGGGCCACCGTCAGGTACACGTCCGGGGCCGGCTTGCCCCGGGCGACCTCCTCCGTGGACAACGACGCGGCGAACGCGCCGGTCAGGCCCGCCTCGGCGAGCACCCGGTCGATGAGCGAGCGGGGCGAGGAGCTGGCCAGGCCGAGCGGCCAGCGGGCGGCCATCCGGCGTACCGCGTCCGCCGCACCCGGCAGCAGCGGCAGCTCGCGGTGGTACCGCTGGGCCATCTGCTCGATGACGGCGCGGGCCACCTCGTCGGGCGGCAACTGCACGCCCAGCTCGGTGCTGAGGTAACCGGCCCACTCCTGGGTACTCATGCCCATCAGGCGCCGCTGGCTGTCCGGCCGCCACTGCCCGCCGTGGTCGGCCACGAACGCGCGGCGGACCTCCTCCCAGACCGGCTCGGAGTCGACGATGACGCCGTCCAGGTCGAACACCGCCGCGGCTATGCGGGTGTGCTCCGCGGTCTGCTCGGTCATGTCCAGGACGTCTCTTCGGTCATGGCCGAGAAAGCGGCCTCCGTCGTCCTTCTGGCCGGGTCGATGCCCGACGGGCGCGGCTCACCCCGCATCGCTGTGTCGGTCACCCGGGCCAGCGTAGTAAGACTGTAAAGGACAAAGGGAGGTCACCATGGCGATCGCCACCACCAATCCCGCGACGGGCCAGGTGCTCAAGACGTTCGACCCGATGTCCGACGAAGCGATCGACGCCCGGCTGGCCCGGGCGGTGACCGGTTTCCAGGCGTTGCGGCGGGAGTCGTTCGGGCAGCGGGCGGAGTGGATGCGCGCCGCGGCCGCGATCCTGGACCGCGAGCAGGCCGACGTGGCGGCGCTGATGACCACCGAGATGGGCAAGACCCTGGCGTCCGCCAAGGCGGAGGTGGCCAAGTGCGCCAAGGCGTGCCGGTTCTACGCCGACCACGCCGAGCAGTTCCTCGCCGACGAGCCGGCCGATCCGGCCGCGGTGGGTGCCGCCCGGGCGTACGCCCGGTACCAGCCGATCGGGCCGGTGCTCGCGGTGATGCCGTGGAACTTCCCGCTGTGGCAGGCCATGCGGTTCGCCGCCCCGGCCCTGATGGCGGGCAACGTGGGCCTGCTCAAGCACGCCTCGAACGTGCCGCAGACCGCGCTCTACCTGGAGGACCTGTTCCGCCGGGCCGGCTTCCCGGAGGGCTCCTTCCAGACCCTGCTGATCAGTTCCGGCCAGGTGGAGCGGGTGCTGACCGACCGGCGGGTGCGGGCCGCCACGCTCACCGGCAGCGAGGCGGCCGGGCGGGCGGTGGCGCAGATCGCCGGGCGGGAGCTGAAGAAGACCGTCCTGGAGCTGGGCGGCAGTGACCCGTTCGTGGTGATGCCCTCCGCCGACCTGGACCGGGCCGCGCAGGTGGCGGTCACCGCCCGCTGCCAGAACAACGGCCAGTCGTGCATCGCGGCCAAGCGGTTCCTGGTGCACACCGACGTGTACGACGCGTTCACCGAGGCGTTCGTCGCGCGGATGGCCGAGCTGTCCGTCGGCGACCCGATGGCGGACAGCACGGACATCGGCCCGCTCGCCATCGAGCAGGGCCGCCGGGACGTGCACGAGCAGGTGCAGGACGCGGTCGACCGGGGTGCCCGGGTGCTGTGCGGCGGGCAGGTCCCGGACAGGCCCGGCTGGTGGTACCCGCCGACCGTGGTCGCCGACCTGACGCCGCAGATGCGGATGTGGTCGGAGGAGGTGTTCGGGCCGGTCGCCGGGCTCTACCGGGTCTCCTCGTACGACGAGGCGATCGAGATCGCCAACGGCACCGACTTCGGCCTCGGGTCGAACGCGTGGACCACCGACCCGGACGAGCAGCAGCGGTTCGCCACCGATCTGGACGCCGGCGCCGTCTTCATCAACGGGATGGTCACCTCGTTCCCGGAGCTGCCGTTCGGCGGCGTCAAGAACTCGGGGTACGGGCGGGAGCTGTCCGCGCACGGCATCCGTGAGTTCTGCAACATCAAGACCGTCTGGATCGGCGACAACGCCGGTGGCGGGGCGGCCCAGGCGGGCTCGCACAGCGAGTAGCAGGTAGTCCGGTTTGCGGCGTCAGCGCGAGGCCCGGGCGGAGCGGGCGGCGCTGAGCAGCCGCACCACCTCCTCGTCGGTGGTCTGCTCGAAGGTGGTGTACCACGAGCCCACCGCGCCGAAGTCGGTTGGGCAGTGCACGCAGATCACGGCGTCCGACTCGGCCCGCACGGCGGCGACCGAGTCGGCTGCGCAGACCGGCGCCGCGAAGACCAGCCGGGCCGGGCGCTGCGCCCGCAGCGCCCGCAGCGCCGCGCGGGCCGTCACGCCGGTGGCCAGGCCGTCGTCGACCACCACCACCAGGCGCCCGCCGACCTGCGGCTCCGCCTGCTCCCCGCGGTACTGCCGGAGTCGCCGCACCGCCTCGGCACGCTCCCGGGCCACCGACGGCGCCAGGTCGTCGTCGGTCAGCCCGACCCGGCCCAGCACCCGGCGGTCGAGCAGCGGCGGGCCCTGCGAGGTGACCGCGCCGATGCCGAACTCGGGCTGTCCGGGCAGCCCGATCTTGCGGGCCACCATCACGTCCAGGTCGCCGTCGACCGCCTCCGCCACCGCGTAGCCCACCGGCACTCCGCCGCGGGGCAGGGCCAGCACCAGCGGCCGCTCGGTCGCCTGCGTCTGGCGCAGGTAGTCCACGACCTTCTCGCCGAGAATGCGCCCCGCCTCCGGGCGGTCGGTGAACATCACCGCCGTACCCCCGGGTACTCGTCGACGATCGCCTCGGTCTCGTGCGCCAGGTACGCCGCGAACCACGCCGCCGCCCAGCTGGCGACCTGCTCCAGGGCGCCCGGCTCGGGGAACAGGTGGCTGGCGCCGGAGACCACCCGCAGCTGGTGCGGGGCGCTCATCGCCTCGGCGACGTCCTCGTTGAGGCGCAGCACCTGGCGGTCGGCGCCGCCGACGATGAGCAGGGTGGGGGCGCGTACCCGGTCCAGCGCCTCGCCGGCCAGGTCGGGCCGGCCGCCCCGGCTGACCACCGCGCCCACCACGTCCGGCCGGTCGGCGGCGGCGACCAGCGCGGCGGCCGCGCCGGTGCTCGCCCCGAACAGGCCGACCGGCAGCTCGCGCGTGGCGGCGAGCCGGCCCAGCCAGTCGATGGCGCCGGCGAGCCGGCGGGCGAGCAGCCCGATGTCGAACCGCAACGCCCCGGACTCCTCGTCGAAGCGCTCCTCCCCGACGGTCAGCAGGTCCGCCAGTACGGTGGCGAACCCGGCGTCGCACAGCCGCTGGGCGACCATCCGGTTGCGCGGGCTGTGCCGGGAGCTGCCTGAGCCGTGTGCGAAGAGCACCACGCCCCGCGCCGGCTCCGGGACGCTCAGGTCGGCCTCCAGCGTCACGCCGCTCGTCTCGATCGCCACCGGGGTGTCCGCGTACATGACCTGGCGTTTACCCCGCCACCGCCTTGTCACACACCCCGGTCCAGCGCGGGCCGGCGGCGCCTCGGGGGCCGCCTGCGCCGGCTGACCTGCGGCTGAACCGCCTGCCGTCAGGGATACCCCCGACCGGGGTAGGGGTCGCCCGCGCCGGCTTCTCCGGGACAAGCGCGGGTCGCTTCCCGGATGGCACGGCCGCTGTCCCTTTCTAGCGTCATCCGTGGCTATCAACGGGAGGAGTACGCGGATGACCAAGCGACCGGTGACGGTGCGCGTGGCGAGATGGAGCGCCGAGCACCCGTGGCGCGCCATGGCGCTGTGGGTGGTCTTCGTCGCGGTGTGCTTCGTGGGCGGCAACGCAGCCGGCTTCACCGAGGCGACCGACGACGGCAACATCGGGGAGGCCGGCCGGGCCTCCGCCATCGTCGACTCGGGTGACTTCGACAACCCGGCCAAGGACAACGTCCTGATCACTGCGCGCAGCGGCGCGCTGGATCAGGCGGCCGCGCGGGCCGTCGCCGATGAGGTGACCAACCGGATGCGGGCCCTGCCCGAGGTGGCCACCGTGGACGAGCCGATCCCGGCGCGCAACGGCAAGGCGCTGCTGGTCCCGATCACCATGAAGGGCGATCCGGACACGGCCGAGGACCGGGTGCAGCCGCTGCTGGACACCACGGCCGCGATCCAGGCCGCCCACCCCGACCTACGCATCGAGGAGGTCGGTGGCCCGTCGATCGGCAAGGCGCTGGACGACACCCTCGGGAAGGACTTCAAGCAGGCCGAGCTGCTCAGCCTGCCGGTGACGCTGGCCATCCTGGTCATCGCCTTCGGCGCGCTGATCGCGGCCGCGGTCCCGGTCCTGCTCGCCCTATCCTCGGTGGTCGCCGCGTTCGGACTGTCCACTCTGGCCTCCCACCTGATCCCCGGTACGGACACCACCAACAGCGTCATCCTGCTGATCGGCATGGCGGTCGGGGTGGACTACTCGCTGTTCTACGTGCGCCGGGAACGGGAAGAGCGGGCCAAGGGTCGCCAGCACCTCGACGCGGTGGAGATCGCCGCGGAGACCTCCGGCCACGCCGTGGTGGTCTCCGGCCTGGCCGTGATGATCGCGATGGCCGGCCTGTTCCTCGCCAGCGACACCGTCTTCTCGTCACTGGCCGTCGGGTCGATCCTGGTCGTCCTGGTCGCCGTGATCGGTTCGCTGACCGTGCTGCCCGCGCTGCTGGCCAAGCTCGGCCGCTGGGTGGACCGGCCCCGGGTGCCGCTGCTGTGGCGGCTGACCGCTCGCGGCGCCGGGCGGCACGGCCAGCCGGCGCGGCCCCGGCTATGGCCGTTCCTGCTGCGCCCCGCCCTGCGGTACCCGCTGGTCACCCTGCTGATCTCGGCCGGCGCGCTGGCCGCCCTCGCCGTGCCGGCGACCGGGATGACGCTGAAGTTCCCCGGTGCCGAGGACCTGCCCCGCACCACGGCCGCCATGCAGGCGTACGACCGGCTGACCGAGGCCTACCCGAGCAACGGCACCACGCACCTGGTGGCGGTGAAGGCCCCGGCGGCGAAGGCGGGCGAGGTCAAGGCGGCGCTCACCGAGCTGGCCGACCGGACCGGGAAAGACCCGCTGTTCGCGCCGTACGACGGGGACGCGCCGGACATCGACGTCTCGGCGGACCGGCGGGTGAGCACCCTGGTGGTGGCCACGCCCTACGCCAGCCGCAGCGACGAGGCCAAGCAGTCGCTGGTCAAGCTCCGCACCGAGCTGGTGCCGGCCACGCTGGGCAAGCTCTCCGGCGTGGAGTACGCCGTCGGCGGTGACGTGGCGGCGAGTGAGGACTACGCCAAGCACGTGCGCGACACGCTGCCGCTGGTGATGGCGTTCGTGCTGGCGCTGACCCTGCTGGTGATGGTGCTGACGTTCCGCTCGGTCGTGGTGGCGGTGACCTCGATCGGCCTGAACCTGCTCTCCGCGGCCGCCTCGTACGGCCTGCTGGTGGTGGTCTTCCAGGGGCACTGGGCGGAGGACCTGCTCGGCTTCACCTCGATGGAGGCGATCGTCTCCTGGCTGCCGCTGTTCCTCTTCGTCGTCCTGTTCGGACTGTCCATGGACTACCACGTGTTCGTGGTCAGCCGGATCCGGGAGGCGGTCCGCAACGGGATGCCGACCCGGGACGCGGTGCGCCACGGCATCACCACCTCCGCCGGTACGGTGACCAGCGCGGCGGTCGTGATGGTGGGCGTGTTCTCCATCTTCGCCACGCTCAGCACGATCGACATGAAGCAGCTCGGCATCGGGCTGGCCGCGGCGATCCTGCTGGACGCGACGGTGATCCGGGCAGTGGTGCTGCCGTCGGTGATGACCCTGCTCGGCAAGGCGAACTGGTGGGCGCCGCGGTTCCTGCGCGGGCGCGAGCCGCTGGCCGAGCCGGCCGGCCGGCCGCTCGAGCCGGAGCTGGCGTCGGCCCGCTGACTGACGGGGGTCCGGGGTCCGGTGTGTGTCGTCACACCGGACCCCGTAGTCATGCGTCCGTCCGGGCCAGCGCGTCGGCCACGTGCTCGGCGACCAGCTCGAATGACCGGATCCGGTCCTCGATGTCGTACACCATCGTGGTGAGCATCAGCTCGTCCGCGCGGGTCGCCGCCAACAGCGCGGAGAGTTGGGCGCGTACGGTCTGCGGCGATCCGATCGCCTGGCCCTCGCGGCGCTGCTCGACGAAGGCCCGCTCCAGGTCGGTGTAGGGGTAGGCGGCGGCCTCCTCGGGGCTGGCCAGCGGCTCGGGGCGGCCGGCTCGCAGCCGCAGGAAGGACAGCCCGCTCGGGCCGGCCAGCCACTGCGCGCGCTCGTCGGTCTCCGCGCAGATGGTGCTGACCGCGACCATCGTGTACGGCCGGTCCAGCCACTGGGACGGCCGGAAGTGCCGGCGGTACAGAGCGAGCGCGGGAAGCGTGTTCTCGGCGCTGAAATGGTGCGCGAAGGCGAACGGCAGGCCGAGCATTCCGGCCAGCTGGGCGCTGTACCCGCTCGATCCGAGCAGCCACACCTCCGGCATGTCGCCGCGGCCGGGGTAGGCGCCGATCGGCAGCCGCGGGTCCCCGGTGAAGTAGCCGACCAGCTCGGCCAGCTCCTGCGGGAAGTTTTCGGCGGACAGCTCGGCCGTGCGGCGCAGCGCCCGGGCGGTGACCTGGTCGGTGCCTGGTGCCCGGCCGATGCCCAGGTCGATGCGCCCGGGGTGCAGCGCGTGCAGGGTGCCGAACTGTTCGGCGACGACAAGCGGCGCATGGTTGGGCAGCATCACCCCGCCCGAGCCGACCCGGATGGTCGAGGTGGCGGCGGCCAGGTGCGCGATGAGCACGGCCGGTGCGGAGCTGGCGATGGCCGGCATGTTGTGGTGCTCGGCCACCCAGATCCGCTGGTAGCCCAGCTGCTCGGTGCGCTTGGCCAGGGCGGTGGTGTGGCGGAGAGCTTCGCCGGTGGAGGCGCCGGCGGCGACCGGTGCGAGGTCCAGCACGGACAGCGGTACGTGGTTCACAAGATCCGGCAACCCGGCGCGGGCGGCCAATCTTCCCCTTGTTCTCTTAGTAAAGTTTCTTTATCGTCTGTTCTCAATGGCGGGGAGAGTCCCCGCAGCGGGGGCGTGTTTCTCGGTGGAGGAAGCATGGTGAGATCCCGCGGACGCGTCGCGGCCGGCCTGGCGGTGCTGCTCGCCGCCGCCGGCGCGGTCGCCGGCGTCACCTCGGCATCGGCGGCCGGCCAGGTCACGGCCGCCTTCGCCAAGGACTACGACTGGGGTACCGGTTACCAAGGCCGGTACACGATCAGCAACGGCACGGCCGCCGCGATCACCTCCTGGCGGGTCGAGTTCGACCTGCCCGCCGGGTCGACGCTGGGCACGTACTGGGACGTGCTGATCACGCAGAGCGGCAACCACTACGTGGCCACCAACCGCACCTACAACGGCACGGTCCCGGCCGGCGGATCGACCGTGTTCGGCTTCATCGTGAGCGGGTCCGGCACGCCGGTGAACTGCACCATCAACGGGGCATCGTGCGCGGGCGGCGGAACGCCACCGACGAGCCCGAGCCCCTCCCGGACCACGCCGGCGTCGCCCACCTCCTCGCCGACCGCGCCGCCTAGCTCATCGCCGCCGGTCACGCCACCGCCGGGCGGGAAGAAGGTCGTCGGGTACTTCGTGGAGTGGGGCGTCTACGCCCGCAACTACCACGTCAAGAACATCTACACCAGCGGGTCGGCGGCGAAGCTCACCCACCTGCTGTACGCGTTCGGCAACGTCCAGAACGGGCAGTGCACCATCGGCGACCCGTACGCCGACTACGACCGCTTCTACTCCGCCGCGGAGAGTGTGGACGGTGTGGCGGACACCTGGGACGCCGGGGCGCTGCGCGGCAACTTCGGGCAGCTGCGGCGGCTCAAGCGCATGTTCCCGAACCTCAAGGTGATCTGGTCGTTCGGCGGTTGGACCTGGTCGCCGGGCTTCACCCAGGCGGCCGCCAACCCCACCGCCTTTGCCAACTCCTGCTACAACCTGGTCGAGGACCCGCGCTGGGCCGACGTCTTCGACGGCATCGACATCGACTGGGAGTACCCGGGCGCCTGCGGCATCAGCTGCGACAGCAGCCCCCGTTCTGCCTTCCCCAGCCTGATGTCCGCGCTGCGCGCGCGCTTCGGCCCCAACTACCTGGTGACCGCGGCGATCACCGCCGACGGCACGGCCGACGGCAAGATCGACGCAGCCGACTACGCCGGCGCCGCACAGTACGTGAACTGGTTCATGCCCATGACGTACGACTACTTCGGTGCCTGGGACGCTGACGGGCCGACCGCCCCGCACTCGCCGCTCACCTCGTACTCGGGGATCCCGATCAGCGGCTTCTACGCGGACGCGGCGATCCAGAAGCTCAAGGGCCTGGGCATCCCGGCGAGCAAGCTGCTGCTCGGCGTCGGCTTCTACGGGCGCGGCTGGACCGGGGTGAGCCAGAGCGCGCCGGGCGGCGCGGCGAGCGGCCCGGCACCGGGCACCTACGAGCAGGGGGTCGACGACTACAAGGTCCTCAAGGGACGGTGCCCGGCGACCGGCACGGTGGCCGGAACCGCGTACGCCTTCTGCGGTGGCCAGTGGTGGAGCTACGACACCCCGAGCACCATCGCCGGCAAGATGAGCTACGCCAACAACCAGGGGCTGGGCGGCGCCTTCGTCTGGGAGCTGAGCGGCGACACCAGCAACGGTGAGCTGATCACCGCGGTCAGGAACGGCATCGGTTAGTTCCCACCCGGTGGGGAGCCGGCGGGCCCAGCCCCCGACCCACCACAACCCCGGGACCCCCCAA
>JADGHA010000073.1 GCA_019689695.1 Micromonosporaceae bacterium
TCCGCCGCCATTGCATAGGCTTTCCGCCATGGCGCGACCTGACGGGCGAAGGCCCGACCAGCTGAGACCGGTGACGCTGACCCGGCGGTGGAGCATCCATCCGGAGGGGTCCGTGCTCGTCGAGTTCGGGGACACGAAGGTGCTGTGCACGGCGAGCGTGACCGAAGGGGTGCCCCGCTGGCGGAAGGGCTCCGGTCTGGGTTGGGTCACCGCGGAGTACGCCATGCTGCCCCGGGCGACCACCACCCGGTCGGACCGGGAGAGCGTCAAGGGCCGGATCGGCGGGCGCACCCATGAGATCTCCCGGCTGATCGGCCGCAGCCTGCGGGCCTGCGTCGACCTCAAGGCGCTCGGCGAGAACTCGATCATCCTCGACTGCGACGTGCTGCAGGCCGATGGCGGCACCCGCACCGCGGCCATCACCGGTGCGTACGTGGCGCTCACCGACGCGATCGGCTGGATGGCCGGCGAGGGCATGCTGCGCGGCAAGCCGGACGAGGCGGTGCACCGTTCGGTCGCCGCGGTGAGCGTCGGCGTCATCGCCGGCGAGCCGCGGCTGGACCTGTGCTACGCCGAGGACGTCACGGCCGAGGTGGACATGAACGTGGTCTGTACCGGCACCGGTGAGTTCGTGGAGATCCAGGGCACCGGCGAGTCCGCCGTGTTCGCCCGCGACCAGCTGGACACCCTGCTCGACCTCGGCGTGGCCGGCTGCGCGGCACTCACCACGATCCAGCAGACGGCCCTGTCGTGAGTACCCGGCTGCTGCTGGCCACCCGCAACGGCAAGAAGCTGGCCGAGCTGCAGCGCATCCTGGATGCTGCGCTGGGCGGGCACGCCGTCGAGCTGGTGGGGCTGGCCGACGTCCCGGACTACCCGCAGGTGCCCGAGACCGGCCTGACCTTCGGCGAGAACGCGCTGCTCAAGGCGCGTGAAGGGGTCAAGCACACCGGGCTGCCCACGGTCGCCGACGACTCCGGGCTGGCGGTGGACGCGATGAACGGCATGCCCGGCGTGTTCAGCGCCCGCTGGGCCGGCCGGCACGGCGACGACCGGGCCAACCTGGAGCTGCTGCTGGCGCAGCTGGCCGACGTGCCGGACGAGCACCGCGGCGCGGCCTTCGTCTGCGCCGCCGCCCTGGTGCTGCCCGGCGGCAAGGAGCACCTGGTGGACGGCCGGCAGACCGGCCGGCTGCTGCGCTCGCCGCGCGGCGACCGCGGGTTCGGGTACGACCCGATCTTCGTCGCCGACGGCGAGGTGCGCAGCAACGCGGAGCTGACCGGGGAGGAGAAGGACGCCATCAGCCACCGGGGCAAGGCGTTCCGGGCGCTGGCTCAGGTGATCGCCCGTACCCTCGTCTGAGCCGGTCAGTCCGCCGCACAGGCAGGCTGCTCGGGTGCGGCGGCGATGCGTACGAACACGTGGTGGTACAGCGTGATCACCCGTGGTGACGTCGACGGCGTGGCGCCGGCCGGCCCGCGCACCCCCGCCTGTGGTCGGGGGTCGAGTGCCGCGATGGACAGGTAGCTGGTCACGCCGCGTACCTGCCGGCAGTACCGGAGCGCATCCTGCCGCGGGGGTGGGACTGGTCGCCACCCGTGCCCCGCCGCCACCTTGTCGTACAACGCGCGCAGTGCCTCGGCGTCGTACCCCTCGGCGGTCTGGATCTGCTGGCTGACCGCGGTCTGGGTGGGATCGTCCGGCGAGTCGGGGTCGACCCGGCAGGCAAGCGTACGTGCCGGCTGCCCGACCTCGCGCGCGTCCGGCGGCCGGACGGCGAAGACCGGGTCGGCCGCGTATGCGTCAAGCAGCTCGGACTCGTGGGCGGGCGGCGTGCATCCGGCGGCGGAGTCTCTGCCCGCGGAGTCTCGGCTCGCGGAGTCTCCGCCCGCGCAGCCGCCCAGCACCGCGGCGGCGACCACCAGGCAGGCGGTGATCCGGCAGGCCCGCATGGCATCAGGCTAGCTGGCCGACCGCGGCTTCGATGTCGCGCCGCAGCGCCGGCCCGGCGATCAGCGCCCGCGCCGCCTCCAGCGCCGGGGCGAGGAAGATGTCCGGTCCGGGTTCGCCGGCGAACGACGAGACCGCGGCGATGGCGGCCCGGCCGGCCGGCGACGGGGTCAGCGGCGCGCGCAGCTGCAGGCCGCGGACCGCGGCGAGCAGCTCCACGGCGAGCAGGCTGGTCAGGTTGTCCAGGACGCGGCGCAGCTTCACAGTGGCGGCCCAGCCCATCGAGACGTGGTCCTCCTGCATGCCGCTGGTGGGCAGCGAGTCCACAGAGGCCGGTACGGCCAGCCGCCGGTTCTCGGCCACGATGCCGGCCGCGGTGTACTGCGCGATCATCAGGCCGGAGTTGACACCCGGATCGGGGGAGAGGAACGCCGGCAGGTCGCGGGATCGGCACACGTCCAGCAGCCGGTCCACCCGGCGTTCCGAGACGGCGCCGATCTCGGCGGCGGCGATGGCGAGGAAGTCGGCGGCGAAGCCGAGCGGTGCGCCGTGGAAGTTGCCGGTCGACTCGACCCGGCCGTCCGGGAGCACCACCGGATTGTCCACAATCGACTCGAGCTCGCGCGCGGCCACCTGCGACGCGAACGCCAGGGTGTCCCGGGCGGCACCCGCCACCTGCGGCGCGCAGCGCATCGAGTAGGCGTCCTGCACGGCGTGGGTCAGGTCGGCCCGGTGCGAGTCCATGATCCGCGAGTCCTGGAGCAGGCGGTAGATGTTGGCGGCCGAGACCGCCTGGCCGGGATGCGGCCGGATGGTGTGCAGCTCCGGCTGGAACGGCCGGTCGGAGCCGAGCATCGCCTCGATGGCCAGGGCGGCGGTGATGTCGGCCATGGTGAACAGGTGCGCCGCGTCGGCGAGGGCCAGCAGCAGCATGCCCAGCATCCCGTCGGTGCCGTTGATCAGGGCCAGCCCCTCCTTGGCGGCCAGCTCGATCGGGTGCAGCCCGGCCTCGCGCAGCGCCTGCCCGCCGTCGACCCGGGCTCCCGACTTGTCCACCACCCAGCCCTCGCCGAGCAGCACCAGCGCGCAGTGCGCGAGGGGTGCCAGGTCCCCGGATGCGCCGAGCGAGCCGTGCTCGGGCACCCACGGGGTGATGTCGTGGTTGAGCAGGTCCACCAGGGACTGGGCGACCAGCGGGCGCACCCCGGAGCGGCCCAGTGCCAGCGACCGCACCCGCAGCAGCATCATTGCCCGGACCACCTCGCGGGGCATCGGGGAGCCGACGCCGGCGGCGTGCGAGCGGATCAGCGCATGCTGCAGCTCGGAGCGCCGGTCCGGGGCGATGAACGTGTTGGCCAGCGCGCCGAACCCGGTGGAGACACCGTAGACCGGGCGGCCGTCCCGCTCGATCCCCTCCACGATCGCCCGGCTGGCGGCCATCGCCTCCACCGTGGAGGCTGCGAGCTCGACCCGGGCGTCGCCGCGGGCGACCGCGACCACGTCGGCGGGGGTGATCCCGGTGGGTTGGACGGTGACGGTGCTCATATCGGGACTCCGTTGTGCAGGACGGTGGAGACGAGGGGAACGCCCGGCCGGTAGGCCAGGTGCACGTGGGACGGCGCGTCGAGCAGCACCAGGTCGGCCCGGGCGCCGGGACGCAGGACCCCGATGTCGTCCCGGCGCAGTGCCCGCGCGCCGCCCGCGGTCGCGGCCCACACCGCCTCCGCCGGGGTCATGCCCATCTCCCGTACCGCGAGGGCGATGCAGAACGGCATCGAGGTGGTGTACGACGAGCCGGGGTTGCAGTCGGTGGCGAGGGCGACGGTCACCCCGGCGTCGAGCAGCCGCCTCGCCGGCGGGTACGCCGACCGGGTGGAGAACTCGGCGGCGGGCAGCAGTGTGGCCACAGTAGACGATCCGGCGAGGGCGTCGATGTCGGCCGGGGACAGGTGGGTGCAGTGGTCCGCGCTGGCCGCGCCGAGCTCGACCGCGACCTGGACGCCCGGCCCGGGACCGAGCTGGTTGGCGTGGACCCGCGGAGCCAGGCCGGCGGCGACCCCGGCCGCCAGCACCGCGCGCGCCTGGTCGGCGTCGAAGGCGGCGCCGGGCTCGCAGAACACGTCGACCCACCGGGCGTACGGAACGGCCGCGTCCAGCATCTCGCCGCAGGCCAGCGCCACGTACTCGTCCGCCCGGCCCGCGAACGACGCCGGCACCACGTGCGCGCCGAGGAACGTCGTCTCGGTGGTGAACTCGCCGGCGATGCGCAGGCAGCGGGTTTCGTCGGGCACGCTCAGCCCGTACCCGCTCTTGATCTCGATCGTGGTGGTGCCCTGCTGCAGCGCTTCCCGGACCAGGCGTGCGGCGGTGGCGCGCAGCTCGTCGTCACTGGCGGCCTGGGTCGCGGCGACGGTCGTGCGGATGCCGCCGCCGGTGTACCGCTGCCCGGCCATCCGGGCGGCGAACTCGCCGGCCCGGTCGCCGGCGAAGACGAGATGGGTGTGGCTGTCCACGAAGCCGGGCAGGGCGGCGCGCCCCTGCGCGTCGAGCATCTCGTCGGCCGCGGGCGCGGACCCGGCCGGCCCGATCCAGGCGATCCGGCCACCCTCGATGACCAGGGCCGCGTCGGAGCGCACCGGCCCGTCGTTGGTGACCAGCTCGCCGATGTTGGTGACCAGCAGGCTCATACCAGCGCCCCGATCGCCGTGCGCAGCGCCTGGGACACGTCGATGTCGGTGTGCTCGCCGTCCTTGACCACCACCCGGCCGTCCACGACCACGTGCCGCACGTCGGCGGCGGTGGCGGCGAACACCGCGCCGGCCGGATCCACCCCGGCCGTGCGGGCGCTGTCCAGGCGTACCGTGACCAGGTCGGCGCGGGCGCCGGGCGCGATGCGGCCGGCGTCGGCCCAGCCCAGTGCCTGGTGCCCGGCCACGGTGGCGGCGCACAGCAGTTCGTCCACGGTGAAGTGTCCACGTTGCTGCGAGCGCAGCCGCTCGTCGAGCTCCACCGCGCGGGCCTCCTCGAACAGGTCGATGACGGCGTGGCTGTCGCTGCCCAGCGACAGCGGGCAGCCGGCGTCGGCGAGCGCCCGGCCCGGGCCGATACCGTCGGCGAGGTCGCGTTCGGTGGTCGGGCACAGGCAGACCCCGGTCCCGGCGCCGCCGAGCAGCGCGCGGTCCGTTGCCGTCAGATGTGTGGCGTGCACCGCGGTGGTGCCCGGGCCGAGCGCGCCGAGCTCGGCCAGCAGCTCGGCCGGGGTCCGGCCGTGGCGGGCGACGCAGGCGTCGTTCTCCGCGCGCTGTTCGGACAGGTGCAGGTGCAGTGGTGCCTCCCGCTCGGCGGCCCACCCCACCACGGTCGGGATCTGGTCGGCCGGGACGGCGCGGACGGAATGGATGGCGGCGCCGAGCTTGGCGTGCCCCGCGCTGATCCGCATCCGGTCCACCCGTGCCGCCCAGCCGTCCGCGTCGCCGTCGCCGAACCGCCGCTGGCCCGCCTCCAGCGCCGCACCGTCCACACCGGACGCCAGGTAGCAGGTGTCGAGCAGCGTGATCCGGATACCCGCCAGCTGCGCCGCGGTGACCAGCGCCGCGCCCATCTCGTTCGGATCGGCGTACGGCGTGCCGTCGGGGCCGTGGTGCAGGTAGTGGAACTCCCCGACGCAGGTCACCCCGGCCAGCGCCATCTCCGCGTAGGTGGCCCGGGCCAGGGCCAGGTAGCTGACCGGATCGAGCCGCGCGGCCAGCGCGTACATCTGATCGCGCCAGGTCCAGAAGGTGCCGGTGCCGGCATGGGTGCGGCCGCGCAGCGCCCGGTGGAACGCGTGCGAGTGGGCGTTCGCCAGGCCGGGCAGGGTCAGGCCGGCCAGTCGCACCGCCCCCGCCGGGGCCGGCCGCACCGACGGCGTCACCGCCGCGAACCGCCCGTCCGCCACCTCGATCAGCACATCGCTGACCAGCCCCGCATCTGCCGGGACATTGCCGGGTGGTGGATCATTGCGACCCGCCCCTTCCCGGACAATGCGCGGCACGTGCGCGGGGCCCAGCCAGGCGTACTCGGCGTGGTAGAGCGTCACCGGTGGGCAGCCAGTTCCTCGAGGACATCGGCGAGGGCGGACACCCCGGCCGCACAGTCCGCGTCGGTGGCGTGCTCGCTCGGGGCGTGGGAGACGCCGGTCGGGTTGCGCACGAACAGCATCGCCGCCGGCACGTGCCGGGCCAGCACGCCCGCGTCGTGTCCGGCGGCGGTGGCCAGCCGCGGCACCTCCGGCAGGCGTCGCCGCGCTGCGCGCACGCACGACTCCACCAGGGGCGCGTCGAAGCGCACGGCTCGGCTGGTCGACTCCTCGGTCATGGCGAACTCGACCCGGTCGCGGGCGGCCCGCTCCTCGATCTTCGCGCGGATCGCGCCGACCAGACCGGCCAGGGCGTCGGCATCGGCGGCGCGGGCGTCCAGCCAGCCGGTGACGCCGGCCGGCACCGCGTTGGTGGCGTTCGGCCGCGCTGACACCCGGCCCACGGTCGCATGCCCGCCGAGCAGCCGGGCCTGCTTGTTCGCGGCGAGGACGGCGTACGCGTAAGTGAGCATCGGGTCGCGGCGGGCGTCCATCGGTGTGGTCCCCGCGTGGTTGCCCTCGCCGGTGAAGACCATCCGCCACCGTCCGTGTGGCCAGATGTCGGTGCCAACCCCGACCGGCGCGCCCATCTCGGCCAGGGCGCGCCCCTGCTCCACGTGCAGCTCCACAAAGGCGTCGATGCTGGCCACCAGGTCCGGTCGGGGCCGGACGCCCGACGGGTCGGCGCCCTGACCCGCCATCGCCTCGGCGAGCGTAATCCCGTCACGGTCGCGCAACGCGAGCGCCCGTTCCGGATCTATCGCGCCGATCAGCAGCCGCGAGCCGAGGCAGGCCACGCCGAACCGGGATCCCTCCTCCTCGACGAAGGCGGCCACGCCGATCGGGCGGGCCGGTCGCACGCCCCGCGCCCGCAGCTCGTCCAGGGCGAGGAATCCGCTGACGATCCCCAGTGGACCGTCGTACCCGCCACCGCCGGGGACCGAGTCGAAGTGGCTGCCGGTCAGGATGGCGCCGCCCGAGCGCGGGCCCCACCAGGCGAAGAGGTTGCCGTTGCCGTCCTCTTCGAGAAACAGGCCGCGGCGGGACGCCTGTGCCGCGAACCACTCCCGCAGCGCCATGTCCTCGCCTGACCAGGCGTACCGCAGGTAGCCATGGTCGGTGCGCCCGATCGGCGCGATCTCCTCCCACAGGTCGCGGAAGCGCATCAGGATTCCCGCATGGGGATGCGCAGCCCGTTCTCGCGCGCCACGTCCAGCGCGAGGTCGTACCCGGCGTCGGCGTGCCGGACCACGCCGGACCCCGGGTCGTTGGTCAGCACGCGGGAGATCTTCTCCGCGGCCAGGGGTGTGCCGTCGGCGACGGTGACCTGTCCGGCGTGGATGGAGCGGCCGATGCCCACCCCGCCGCCGTGGTGGATGGACACCCACGACGCGCCGGATGCCGTGTTCAGCAAGGCGTTGAGCAGGGGCCAGTCCGCGATCGCGTCCGAGCCGTCGGCCATCTGCTCGGTCTCCCGGTAGGGCGAGGCGACGCTGCCGGTGTCGAGGTGGTCGCGTCCGATGACGATCGGCGCGCCCACCTTGCCCGAGGCGACCAGCTCGTTGAAGCGCAGGCCGGCCACGTCGCGCTCGCCGTAGCCCAGCCAGCAGATGCGGGCCGGCAGTCCCTGGAACGCCACACGCTCCCCAGCCATCCGGATCCAGCGGGTCAGCGGCTCGTTGTCCGGGAAGAGGGAAAGGATCGCGGCGTCGGTGGCGGCGATGTCGGCCGGGTCGCCGGAGAGCGCCACCCACCGGAACGGGCCCTTGCCCTGGCAGAACAGCGGCCGGATGTACGCCGGCACGAAGCCGGGGAAGGCGAACGCCCGCGCGAAGCCGCCCAGCCGGGCCTCGTCGCGGATGGAGTTGCCGTAGTCGAAGACCTCGGCGCCGGCGTCCAGGAAACCCACCATCGCCTCGACGTGCCGGGCCATCGAGGCGCGCGCCCGTTCGGTGAACTCCTCCGGCTTGTCCCGGGCGTAGTCTTCGGCGTCGGCCAGGTCCACGCCCTCGGGCACGTACGACAGCGGGTCGTGCGCCGAGGTCTGGTCGGTGACGATGTCCACCTCGACCCCACGGCGCAGGATCTCGGGCACCAGCGTCGCCGCGTTGCCGACCACACCGACCGACAGCGCGCGGCGCTCCCGCTTGGCCGCGGTCACCAGCGCCAGCCCTTCGTCCAGAGTGGACGCCACGGTGTCCAGGTAGCGGGTGTCCAGCCGGCGGCGCAGCCGGATCGGGTCGATGTCGATGATCAGGCAGGCTCCGCCGTTCATGGTGACCGCGAGCGGCTGCGCCCCGCCCATGCCGCCGCAGCCGGCGGTGAGGGTGAGTGTCCCGGCCAGCGACCCGCCGAACCGCTTCTCGGCGACCGCGGCGAACGTCTCGTACGTGCCCTGCAGGATGCCCTGGGTCCCGATGTAGATCCAGGATCCGGCGGTCATCTGGCCGTACATGGTCAATCCCAGCCGCTCCAGCCGCCGGAACTCCGCCCAGGTGGCCCAGTCGCCGACCAGGTTGGCGTTGGCGATCAGCACCCGGGGGGCCCACTCGTGGGTGCGGAACACCCCGACCGGCCGGCCGGACTGCACCAAAAGCGTCTCGTCGTCGGCGAGCGTGGTCAGCGTGCGCACGATCGCGTGGAACGACGGCCAGTCCCGCGCCGCCTTGCCGCTGCCGCCGTAGACCACCAGGTCCGCCGGGCGTTCGGCCACCTCGGGGTCGAGATTGTTCATCAGCATCCGCAGCGCCGCTTCCTGCGGCCAACCGCGGGCGGTACGGGTGGCGCCGCGCGGGGCGCGCACGACATTGTGCGACATGCCCTGATCGTAGGATCCCGCCATGGCAGGCACGACGAGCAGGCGGACGACCGGCCGCAGGCGCGGCGGTCGGGTGGTGAAGATCATCGCCCGGACGCCGCTGGCCCCGGTCGCCGCCTTCCCCAAGCGCCTGGCCCGGGTGGCCCGGCACGATGCCAAGGTCATCGGCGCCTCGGCTCGCTGGCTGTTCACCTCCCGCGAGCACCACAACTACACGTACGACCTCACCCGCCTCAGCCGCGACCACCTGGCCTGGTTCGTGAGCGTGGTCTGCGACGTCCCGGTCGGCCAGGTCCAGGAGTACTTCGCCGAGCTGGAGTCGGACCGCCACCTGCGCATGCACATCGAGACCACCACCGCGCGGGCGGCCCGGCGCTGGCTGGCCGACAGTACGGCCCGCTACGCCCGCCGGCTCGGCTGGTACGCCATCGCCCGCACGATCAAGCCGGCGCACGTTGTGGAGACCGGCGTGGACAAGGGACTGGGCACCTGCGTGCTCGCCGCGGCCCTGCTGCGCAACGCCGCGGAGGGGCGCCCGGGCCGGGTCACCTCGCTGGACATCAACCCCGACGCCGGCTACCTGGCCCGGGAGAAGCCCTGGGCCGCGGTGGTGGACCTGGTGATCGGCAACTCCATCGGCTCGATCGCCGCGCTGAGCCAGCCGGTCGACATGTTTTTGCACGACAGTGACCACAGCGTCGAGCATGAGCGCCGGGAGCTCGATGCGGTCGAGTCGAAGCTGGCCGCCGGCGCCGTGCTGGTCACCGACAACGCGGCGCGCACCGACGTGCTGGCGCGGTACGCGGAGCGGACCGGCCGGCGGTTCCTCGCCTACCGCGAGCAGCCGGCCCGGCACTGGTACCCGGGTGACGCGATCGGCGTCGCCTGGTGATCATGGCACGCTAAGCAGATGCAGATTGCCTCGCTCCATACGTACCCGGTCAAGGGATGCCGCCGGCTCGACCACGACAGCGCGCAGGTCGAGCCGTGGGGGCTGGCCGGCGACCGGCGCTGGATGATCGTGGATGAGGTCGACGGCCAGTCGGTGACCCAGCGCGAAGTGCCGGGCCTGGCTGCCATCCGACCGTCCATAGTCGACGGAGTGCTGCGGCTGCGCGCGGCGGGCGCGCCGGACCTGGAAGTGCCCGAGCCGGATGCGCCGCCGGTGCCGGTCGCCGTCCACCGCAGCCGGCTGGTCGCCACGCCCGCCGGCCCGGCCGCGGACGCCTGGCTGACCGCGCTGCTGGAGCGCAAGGTACGTCTGGTGTGGCTGGACGATCCGACCCGCCGCCCGGTCGACGAGCACTACGGCGAGCCGGGCGACCGGGTCAGCTTCGCCGACGCGTACCCGGTGCTGCTGGCCAACGCCGCCTCGCTGGAGGCGCTCAACGGCTGGCTGGCCGAGGAGGGCTCGCCCGAGGGGGCGCTCCCGATGGCCCGGTTCCGGCCGAACATCGTGATCTCCGGCGCTGCGCCGTGGGCCGAGGACGGCTGGCTCGGGCGGCGGCTGCGGATCGGCGGGGTGACGTTCCGGGCGGTCAAGCCGTGCGACCGCTGCGTGGTGACCACCACCGACCAGGAGACCGGCGAGCGCGGTCACGAGCCGCTGCGCACACTCGGCAAGCGGCGCAACATCGACCAGAAGCTGCTGTTCGGCACCAACCTCATCCCTGACGGGCCGGGCCGCATCGCGGTCGGCGACCCGGTGACGGTGATCTGAACGCTCGGTAAGGGTTTCCGGAGCACTGGCCATCGGTCCACGAAGATGTGACCATCATGGACGCTGATGTCCGTCTGTACGGCCGAGCAGAGGTTGGGGAGGCTCCATGGTCACCTCCGTGCTGCGACACCGGCGCTCCGGCAGAGTGTGGCGGGCCTGCGCGGTGCTCGGCGCGCTGGCGCTGGTCGCGGTCGGCGCTACGGCCGGCTACCGCCGGGTCGCCGCGGGTAGCGACTGCGCCGGCGGCCAGGTGCGGTTGACCGTGTACGCCTCCACCGACCAGTTCGACCTCATGACCGGGCTGGCGGAGCAGTTCAACGCCGCCGGGCGCAGGGTCTCCGGCCACTGCGCCGAGGTGCACGTGCGGCCCGCCGTGCCGTCCGCGGTCGCCGCGCACATCTCCGCGTCCTGGGACGAGCAGCGCGACGGCCCGCGACCCGACGTCTGGGTGCCAGACTCCAGCGTCTGGCTGCTGCTCGCCGCCGCCCGGCCGGAGGCCCGCGCGGTGCTGCCCAGCGGCGCCGCGCCGAGCCTGGCCAGCTCGCCCGTGGTGCTGGCGATGCAGCGGCCGATGGCCCAGGCGCTGGGCTGGCCGGGGCGCGAGATCGGGCTGACCGACCTGCTGCGCACGTCCTGGGCCCGCCTGGGCCATCCCGAGTGGGGCCCGCTTCGGCTGGGCATGTCCGACCCGACCACCTCGACTCCGGGCCTGGTCAGCGTGCTGACCATCCTGGACCCGGACAACGACGGCACGCTCGGCGCTGACGAGCTGGTCGGCAGCCTGGCCTTCGCGCAGGTCACCGGGGACTGGGCGGAGGACACCGACGGGCTGCTGAGCAGGTACGCCGACAGAGGCCGGACCGACGCACCCAGCAGCCTGCCGGCGGCCGTCCCGGTGCTGGAACGCGACCTCGGCGAGTACGCCTCGGAATCGCCCGGCGTGGACCTGGTGCCGGTCTACCTGCGGGAGGGCACCACCTTCGCCGACTACCCGTACACCGTGCTGCGCGCGCCGTGGGTGGACCGGGATCGACAGCGCCTCGCCGCCGAATTTCTGGATTACCTGCGCGCCGACCCGGCCCAGAAGGCGTATGCCCGAGCGGGCTTCCGCGACCCTTCCCACGCCGCCCAGGACAGCACCCTGCTCGATCCGACCCGCGGCTTCCGGCTGGAGGTCACCGGGCCGCAGCGGGCGCCCACCGCGGAGACGCTGACCCAGCTGACCCAGACCTGGGCGTCGCTGCAGCGCCCCAACAACGCGCTGCTGGCACTGGACACCTCGGGGTCGATGAACGACCTGGTGCCGGGCACCACGCAGACCCGGTTGCAGCTGGTCCAGCAGGCGGCGGTCCAGGGAGCGGAGACGCTGAACGCCGAGACCACGATCGGGCTGTGGGAGTTCTCCTCGCAGCTGACCCCGTCCACCGACTACCGGGAGCTGGTCCCACCCGGCCGGGCCGGCGAGAAGGTCGGCGGCGTGGAGCGCCGGCAGGCGATCATCGACGCGGTCCGGCGGCTGCGGGCCGCCGGCGGCACCGGCTTGTACGACACGGTGTACGCCGCGTACCTGCGGATGCAGCAGGCATGGCGGCCCGACGCGCGCAACCTGCTGGTGGTGATGACCGACGGCCGCAACTCCGACGATGAGGGCCTGAGCCTGGCCGAGCTGATCCAGCGGCTGCGCGCCGCGGCCCGCCCGGACCGGCCGGTGCCGGTGATCGGCATCGCGGTGGGCCCGCGGGCGGACGCCGGCGCGCTGCAGGAGATCTCCAAGGCGACCGGCGGGCGGACCGTGGTCGCGCGGGACGACCTCGCAGCGGTCCAGGAGATCGCACTTGCGTTCGCCGGCCGGATCGGGTACGGCGAGTAGACA
>JADGHA010000074.1 GCA_019689695.1 Micromonosporaceae bacterium
GAGCTGGTGCGCACCGAGTTGTTCATCGCGGGCAGGACCCTAGTCGGGTGGGCGCGAAGGCGGGTGCGAATCTGTTGTCCACGTTCGTCCTGGTCCACGGCGCATGGCACGGCGGGTGGTGCTGGCAGCCGGTGGCCGCCCGCCTGGAGGCGAAGGGCCACACCACCTACCGGCCGACGCTCACCGGGCTCGGCGATCGGGTCCATCTGCTCTCCCGCGAGGTCGGCCTCGCCACCCACATCGAGGACGTGGCAGCGCTGCTGCGGTTCGAGGACCTGCACGACGTCGTCCTGGTTGGACACAGCTACGCCGGCATGGTGATCACCGGCGTCGCGGGCGAGGTGCCGGAGCGGATCGGCCGGCTGGTCTACTACGACGCGTTCGTACCGGACGACGGCGACTGCGCGCTGGACCTGCTGCCGGCGCACATCGCCGAGCACTTCGTGGCGCAGGCGAAGACCGAGGGCGATGGCTGGCTGATGCCGCGGCGACCCCTGGAACGGTTGGGGGTGCGCGACCCGCAGGCCAAGGCCTGGCTGCAGGGCCGGCTGGTGGCGCATCCCTTCGCCACGTACACCGACCGGCTGCGCCTGCGGCCCGCCGCGCGCCCGGTGCCCAGCAGCTACATCTCCTGCACCGGCTGGGCCCACGCCTTCGCCGGGCAGGCGGAGAAGGCGCGCCGCCTCGGCTGGCCGGTGCAGGAGATCGAGGCCGACCACGAGGCCCTCGCCACAGCGCCCGACCTGCTCGCCAGTGCCATCCTGGCGGCGGTCGACGCATCGCCCGCGTCCGGTGAGGTGGCGCGACAGGACGCGACCATGGCGGAAGGTGCGGCATGAGGACGGTGGCGGCGGTACTCCGGGAGGCCGGCAAGCCCTGGGAGGTGACCGAGCTCGAGCTCGATGAGCCACGCCGGGGGGAGGTTCGGGTCAGATTCGCCGCGTCCGGCATGTGCCACTCGGACCACCACCTGCGCACCGGCGACAGCCTGTGCCGCCTGCCGATCGTCGGCGGCCACGAAGGGGCCGGCGTCGTCGAGGCGGTCGGCCCAGAGGTCACCCGGGTCCAGGTCGGCGACCATGTCGTGTGCTCGTTCATCCCCGCCTGCGGCACGTGCCGGTACTGCGCGACCGGCCGGCAGAATCTCTGCGACCAGGGTGCGCAGATGCAGACCGGAATGCTGTCCGACGGCACCTTCCGGTTCCACGACGACGCCGGCGAGGATCTCGGCGGGTTCTGCATGCTGGGCACCTTCTCCCAGCGCGCGGTCGTCTCCCAGGCGTCCTGCGTCCGGGTCGACAAGGACATCCCGTTCGAGGTGGCGGCGCTCGTCGGCTGCGGCGTGCCGACCGGTTGGGGCTCGGCCGTGTACGCCGCCGGCGTGTCCCCGGGGGACACCGTCGTCATCTTCGGCGCTGGCGGTGTCGGCATGAACGCGGTGCAGGGCGCGCGGTACGCGGGTGCGCGCCGGGTCGTCGTGGTCGACCCGGTGCCGTTCAAGCGGGACACCGCACTCGCGTTCGGCGCGACGGACGTGTTCGCCGACGCGCAGGAGGCGCACCAGGCCGTGGTGCGGATGACCCGGGGGCAGCTGGCCGACCATGCGATCTGCACGGTCGGCGTGCTGGACGCGCAGGTGGTGGCGCAGGCGGCCGGGATCGTCGGCAAGGGCGGGCAGGTGACCATCACCTCGGTCGGTCGCACCGGCGACATGCACATCCAGCTCGCGGCCAACGGCGCGGTGGTGGGCTACCAGCGCCGGTTGCAAGGGCACGTCTTCGGCATGTGCAACCCGCTGTACGACATCCCGCGGCTGCTCGGGCTCTACCGGGACGGCCAGCTGAAGCTGGACGAGCTGATCACCCGGCGGTACCGGCTGGACGAGATCAACGCCGGCTACCAGGACCTCATCGACGGCAAGCTGATCCGCGGCGTCATCGTCCACGACTGACCTGACCGGGCAGCGCCAGGTCGACCCGGCCTCACCAGCTGTCCTGCATGACGCCGACCCGCTCGGGCACCGTGACCGGCATGTCGGTGAGGGACAGCACCTCTTCCAGGGTGAACCCCCTCGCCACCTCGTCGAGCTGGAATCCGTCGCCGTGCCTGGTCAGCAGCGCCAGGTCGGTGACGACGACGTCGACGCAGCGCGGCGCGGTCAGCGGAAGGTCGCAGCGGGCCACGAGCTTCGGGCGACCGCGCGAGTCGGTGTGCTCGAGCATGACGATCACCTGCCGCGCGCCGACCGCGAGGTCCATCGCGCCGCCGATGCCGCCGCCCACCATGCCGGGCGCCGCCCAGTTGGCCAGGTCGCCGTTGGCGCCCACCTGGTAGGCGCCGAGCACGACGGCGTCCAGCCGGCCGGACCGCGCGATCTCGAACGAGGTGACGCTGTCGAAGAAGGAGGCGCCCGGCCGTACCGTGACGAAGTACCCGCTCGCGTCGTGGACGTCAGGGTCGAACTCGGGCCCGGAGATGATGGCGCCGTAGTTGAGGATGCCGTTCTCGCTGTGCAGGACGACCGGCCGGTCCCCGACGTGGTTCGAGACCAGGTTCGGCAGCCCTGCGCCGAGGTTGACGACGGCGCCGTCGGGCAGTAGCCGGGCCGTACGGCGGGCGATCTCCGCGCGGGTGAGGGCGCGCTTGCCGAAGTACTCCCGCGCGCTGTCCGGGGGGCGGCTCGGCCGCATCGGCAGGTTCTTGACGTCCATCTGCACCACGCTGCGGACGACCCGCTGGACGAAGACGCCGGGCAGGTCGATCTCGTCCGGGCCCAGCGTGCCGACCGGCACGATCTCGTCCACCTCGGCGATCGCCACCCGCGCCGCCTTGGCGAAGCTGACGTTGAAGTTGCGGCTGCCGCCGCGGAACCGCAGGTTACCCATCCGGTCGGCCCGGTGTGCGCGGATCAGCGCGAAGTCAGTGGTGATCGCTCTTTCCAACACGTACGGCCGGCCGTCGAAGTAGCGCACGTCCTTGCCCTCGGCGATCGGCGTGCCGACCGCGACCGGGGTGTAGAAGCCGGCCAGGCCGGCTCCGCCCGCCCTCATCCGCTCGACCAGGGTGCCCTGGGGAACCATCTCCAGCGTCATCTGCCCGGACTTGATCTGGCGCTCGGCCTCGGAGACGACTCCGGGGCGGGCGGAGAAGCAGGTCACCAGGTGCGCGATCTGCCCACCGTCGGCGAGCAGGTGCGCGGTCGGGTACCCCGGCTGGCCGAGCCCGTTGCAGTAGACGGTCAGCCCCTTGACGCCCTTCTCGTGCAGCGCCGTCACCAGGCTGGACGGGAACCGGTGCGCGACGCCGAAACCGGCGACGCCGATGCTGGCGCCGTCCTCGACGTCCTCGACCGCCGCGGCCGGAGTGGGGAACACCTTGTCCATCACGGCCCTCCAGGTGGGGGAGAGCGGGTGTCGGCGAAGATCGTAGCAGAATCTGTAGACGAGTGTGTTGACAATCTCTTTGACGTACGGCATCCTCAGTCAGCAAGATCGATATTTTGGCCAGACCCGTGGGTTGCACCCGCGGGCTCGGCGAGGAGCGCGAGCACCCGTTGCCGTTGCGCCGGCCCCGCCGGCGGATCACCGACCCGGTTGAGCCCGTCAGTCTCCTACTTCCGTCTATCGAGCACAGAGTCCGGGTACTTCCGTCTATCGAGGACAGAGTCGATGGGTAGCCTCACGAAACGAGTGCGTAGCACGCGAAGGTTGACGCTGTGCGCCATCACCGCGTCGGTGGTCGTGCTCTCCAGCGCCTGCACGACAACGGCGTCGGACAGCTCAGGTGCGGCGGATTCGAGCGACCGCGGGTTCCTCAGCGCCGAGGACTTCGCGACGCTGCAGGACAATGTCAAGAAGGCCACCGCGCGGCCGTCATTCGTCGCCCCGGGGCCGCCCTTCGACGCGAGCGCGGCAAAGGGCAAGAAGGTCTTCGTCATCCCGACAGCCAGCCAGCTGCGTCAATGCGACCAGATCGCCAAGGACGTGGTCGCGCTGTCGCAGAAGGTCGGCATGACCGGCACCTACTTCCAGAACAGCGGGGGCCCGGCCGGCTGGATCCCGGGCATGCAGCAGGCCGTCAGCCAGCACTACGACGCGATAGTGCTGGTCTGCGGCATCGACCCGAACCTGATGACCCCGCAGGTGAAGGCGGCGACCCAGGCGGGCATCGCGGTCATCGACTCCGGCCTCGGCGACACCAGCGACGGCGCCAAGTCCGACCCGCTGGTCACTGCCCAGACGAACATCCCCAACGCCCAGTCGATCAGGCGCGCGATGGACGTGGCCATCCTGGACCACCGGAAGGAGCCGTTCACCGCCTTTCTCATCACCTCCAACGAGGTGCCCTCCAGTGTCGTGATGGAGAAGGCGATCCGGGACGAGTTCGCCAGGTACTGCCCGAAGTGCGTGCTCAAGTCGACCAACGTCGCGGTGCCCGACTGGGGAACGAAGATCCAGCCCGCGGTGAGCTCGGCGCTCGTCAGCGACCCGGACATCAAGGTGGTCGTCCCGATCTACGACGGGATGAGCGCGCCGACCGCCGCGGCCATCAGGGCGTCCGGCCGCACCGACCTGAAGATGTACGGCTGCTATGGCGGCACGCCCGAGTACATCCTCCAGATGCCCAAGGGGTACCCGATGGCGACGAACATCGGACCGAGCCATCTGTGGCGGGCGTACGCGGTGGTCGACCAGATGCTGCGGGTGCTCACCGGAGCGGGAGCGGTCCCGGCAGACAAGGCGCAGGACCCGGAGCGGCTGTTCACCATGGACAACTACCAGGAGGTCACCAGCGTGCCGAATGATGGCTTCGGCGCAGAGTTCCCCGCCGCGTACGAGAAGCTCTGGGGTCTGAGCTGAGCACGCCGTCGCAGGTCTTTGGGGATGCCCGGCCATCCCCTGGGTCGCGCGCGCCCGCGCTGGAGATGCGCGGCATCACCATGCGGTTCGGATCGTTCTGCGCGCTCAAGGACGTCGACTTCCGCGTCGAGCGCGGCGAGATCGTCGGGCTGCTCGGCGAGAACGGCTGCGGCAAGTCCACCCTGGTCAAGGTGCTGGCCGGGGTGAACGTGCCGGACGAGGGCGGCTCGCTGTGGCTCAGCGGCCGGCAGGTCCCGCTGCCCTTGCTCCCGGGTCAGTTCCGTGACCTCGGGCTGAGCTTCGTGCACCAGGATCTCGGCCTGGCCCGGACGCTGACCGTCGCCGAGAACCTCGTCTTCGCCGAGACGGCCAGCGCCAAGTCCCGGCGGACCATCAACTGGCGGCGGGAGGTGCGGCGGATCGAGCACCTGCTCGGCTCGTACCGGGTCAACGTGGACCCGCAGGCACCGATCAACCAGCTGCCGCCGGTCGGGCAGGCGCTCGTGGCGATCGTCCGGGCCGCCGAGGAGCTCAAGGCGTACCGGGAGCGCGCCGACGTGCCCCAGTCCATCCTGTTCCTCGACGAGCCGACAGTCTTCCTGCCGGAGAACGAGGTCGAGTTCCTCTTCGACCTCGTGCGGACGATCGTCCGCGAGGGAGCCAGCGCGGTGTTCATCTCGCACGACCTCGGCGCGGTCCGGGCGCTGTGCGACCGGGCCGTGGTGCTGCGCGACGGAGAGCTGGTCGGGGAGGCGGCGATCGACGCGGTCACCGACCGGGAGCTCATCGACATGATCGTCGGGTCGGCCAGCGGCAAGCTGGTGGGCCGCGCCCACCGGCCGGCGGGCGGCACCGGCCCGGCCGCCGCGACCATGTGCGAAGTGGACGGACTCCGGGGCGGTAGGGTGCGCGGCGTCGACCTCGCCGTACGGTCGGCGGAGATCGTCGGGATCGCCGGCCTGCTGGGTTCCGGCGCCGAGGACATCCCCTACCTCTGCTTCGGGTCCCGACGCAGCGACAGCGGCGTGCTGACCGTCGGCGGTCGCCGGCTGCGGCTGCCACGGATGCGGCCGTTCGACGCGGTCCGGGCGGGGGTGGCGCTCGTCCCCGCCGACCGCCGCCGGGACGGCATCGCCCCCACGCTGACCGTAGCGGAGAACACCACGATCCTCGTCAACGAGCGGTACACCCGGTTCGGTCGCCTGCAGGCCCGCCGGCTGGGCGACCTCGTCCAGCGGCTGCTGGAGAAGTTCGACGTGCGGCCCCGCCGGCCCGACGCCCGCCTGGGCGAGCTCAGCGGCGGCAACCAGCAGCGGGTGGTCCTGGCCAAGTGGCTGGAGATCGACCCGCGGCTGCTGTTGCTGCACGAGCCGACCCAGGGCGTGGACATCGCTGCCCGGGCCGAGATCTACCGCCTGGTCCGGGAGGCCGCCGCGGGTGGCATGGCCACGCTCTGGGTGTCCAGCGACTTCGAGGAGCTGGCGACGGTCTGCGACCGGGTGCTGGTGATGGCCGACGGCGTGGTGCGCGCCGAGCTCACCGGCGACGAGGTGCGCGAGGACGCGATCAGCGCGGCCGTCTACTACTACTCGACCACGGCGGCCTCGGTGCTGTCGGATCCGGGCGGCCACGAATGAAGGGGCAAGGACTGAAGGGGACCAGAGATGTCGGCGACTGAAGCCGTCCCGACCACGGACGAGCGCGAGAGAAGGCCCGGCCCCGGCGGACCGGCCGCCGGCGGCGGCTTCGCGGTCCTCGCCGAGCGGTTGGCCCTGCCCACCGCGTGGCTGGCGGTGATCGTGATCTACAGCGCGACCACCCCGGACACATTCCTGCGGTGGTCCAACGTGTCGAACATCCTCGGCTCGCAGGCGGTGCTGCTGATGCTCGCCCTGGCCGCCCTGATGCCCTCCCTGGTCGGCGACTTCGACCTGTCCCTGGGCGGCATCATGGGGCTGACCGCGACCGTGATCGCCAAGCTGAACATCCAGCACGGCGTCGACATCGTCACCGCCGGCGTGGCCGGCATGCTCGTCGCGCTCGTCGCGGGCGCCCTCAACGGCTTGTTCGTCGTCGTCTGCGACACCAACGCGCTGATCGTGACGCTGGGCATGGGCAGCGTCTTCACCGGCGTCATCTTCTGGCTGACCGAGAACAACACGCTGATCGGCATCGACCCAGCGCTGTCGCAGTGGACGTTCACCACCGGGCTGGCCACCATCCCGCTCGAATTCTTCTACGGCGTCGGGGTGATGCTGCTCATCTGGTACGTCACCTCGTTCACCCCGCTGGGCCTGCGCGCGCTGTTCGTCGGCCAGTCGCGGGAGGTGGCCCGGCTCAGCGGCATCCGGGTGGCCCGCATCCGCATCGGCGGCTTCATCCTCGGTGGGTTCATCGCGGGGCTGGCCGGCGTGCTGTTTCTGGGCACCACCGGCTCGGCCGACCCGACCGCCACCGCGCCCTACCTGCTGCCCGCGTACGCCGCGGTCTTCCTCGGCGCGACGAGCATCAAGCCGGGGCGGTTCAACGCGATCGGCACCGGCGTCGCGGTGTACTTCCTCGCCACCGGCGTCAACGGCCTGCAACTGCTGGGTGCGAAGAACTACGTCCAGCAGCTGTTCTACGGCGCCGCGCTGGTCGCCGCGGTGGTGCTGTCGCGCCAGCTGCGCCGGCGATGACCGTGGGATGACCCGCCCGACACCCAACGGCGGCTGGATCGTAGGCCGTACCGTGGTTGCGACCGGCGACCGGGATAGGGCACGAAGGCGGCACGGGTCAAATGACGTAGCCGGACGAACCGCCATGGCCATAGTGCGCCGGTCATTTGCGTATCGACCCGCTCCGCCGGCGTTCCATATGTTGACTTTGACGACGCGACTGCCGGTGCCGGCACGGCTTCCACAAATTCATCGTCCACATTGCCCGGTTCGGGACGGGTGCCTCGGCGGGTGAGCGGGCAACGGTGCGATGGCAGCAAACGATAGGAGACAGCCGAATGCCCAGTCGACGCGCACTTCTTGGCGGGCTCGCCCTCGGTGTGGGCGCCCCCCTGCTGGCCGCCTGCGGCGGCTCCGATGACGCCGGTGACCGCGGATCGGACGACGGTGGCGGCCTGCAGGAGATGACGTTCCTGAGCGTCATCCCGCTGCCGAACATCGCCAACTCGCCGGAGCTCGTCGCGGACGCGAGCGGGCTGTTCCGCAAGCAGGGCCTCAAGGTCAACTTCCAGAACACCCAGGGCTCCTCACCGGCGATCCAGACCGTGATCGCCGGCGGCGCGCTGTTGACCAAGATCGGCGACATCGAGACCATCATCGCGATCGCGGAGAAGAACGCGCCGCTGGTCAACGTCGGCGGGGTGGAGAAGGAGGGCCTGCTGCGCTTCTTGTCCAGCAAGCGGAAGCCGCTGCAGAGTCCGGAGGACTTCCGCGGCGCGACGATGGGTCTGCCATCCAGCGGCGGCACGAGCGAGCGCACGCTGGACCTCGTCCTCGCCTCGGCCGGTATCAAGAAGGAGGAGGTCAAGCGCCAGGTAGTGGGCCTGCAGCCGGGCGTCTTCGAGCTGGTGAAGGCCGGCCGGATCGACGGATATGTGGTCTCCCTGGACACCTCGCTCACCGTGCTCAAGGCCAACCCGGAGGCGGTCTCCTTCGCGCCCAGCTCGGTGATCTCCGCCGGCACGCAGCTGTACGCGACATCGACACAGCAGCTCAAAGACTCCGCCAAGCAGCGGCAGATCCGCGGCTACCTGCAGGCCGTCGCCGACGCGATCCAGTTCATCATCGACGACGAGGCCAACGGCTTCACCAAGACGATGGACCTGGTGAAGCGGTACGAGGTGCCGTCGTTGAAGGACCCGGAGGTCGCGACCGGGGCGTTGAAGGAGTTCGTGAAGTCGTGGACGGCGGACGGGCGGGACAAGATCGTGCACACGAACCCGCAGACCTGGCAGGCCACCTACGACGAGCTGGTCAAGTCGGGGCTGGTCGCCGGGGGCAAGGATCCCGCACAGTGGTTGAACAACGACTTCGCGCCCAAGGTCGCGTGAACGGGCGGTGGGGCGCGACAGGTAGGAGTCGACAGGCATGACGCGAGAGGCGACGGCGCGCCACGCTGCGGGTGACACCTCGGCCGGCCCGGTGGCGGGCGGCTCCGCGGCGCGGCCGGAGCAGGCCCCGGTGGAGCTGGAGCTGGTCGGGGTGAGCAAGGTCTACCAGACCCGCCGGGGGCTGGTGGAGGCGGTCAAGGATGTCGATCTGTCGATCCGTCGGGGTGAGTTCATCTCCCTGGTCGGGCGGTCCGGGTGTGGCAAGACGACGCTGCTGCGGATCCTGTCCGGCCTGCTGCCGCCGTCCGCCGGCGCGGTCCGGGCGAGCGGGCAGAGCATCTGGAAGGGCGCCAACCGCGACGACGAGGCGTTGCGGCGGTTCGGCCTGGTTTTCCAGGACGCGAACCTGTTCCCGTGGTTCACGGTCGCGGAGAACATCTCGCTGCCGCTGAAGCTGCGCGGAGTCGGAAAGGCCGAGCGCCGGGCCCGGGCCGAGGAACTGTGCCAGCAGGTGGGCCTGCGGGGCTTCGAGGGCGCCTACCCGCGTGAGCTGTCGGGCGGGATGCGCCAGCGGGCGGCGATCGCCCGGGCGCTCAGCTACCACCCGTCCATCCTGCTCATGGACGAACCCTTCGGCGCGCTGGACGCGCTCACCCGGGACAAGATGAACCTGGAACTGCAGTCGATCCACGCGGCGGCCGGGGCGACCGTGGTGTTCGTGACCCACTCGATCACCGAGGCGGTCTTCCTCGCCGACCGCGTGGTCCTGCTCACCCCCCGACCCGGCCGGATCCGCTCGGTCACCCCGGTGGACCTGCCGCGGCCCCGGTCGCTGCAGGCGCAGAGCAGCGCGCAGTTCCAGGCCATCGTCCGCGAACTGCGCACTCAGTTGGATGAGGAGCCCTGATGTTCGACCGCGATCGGGTCAACAAGCTGCTGCCGTGGATCAGCTCGCCGATCCTGCTGCTGGTGTTTTTGGGCGCGTGGCAGTTCGCCGTTTCGGTGGCCGGGGTCTCGCCGTTCATCCTCCCGTCGCCGGCCGCCGTCGGCGACTCGCTGGTGACCATGTTCTCCAGCGGCACCGTCTGGGCACACATCAAGGTGACGCTGATCGAGGTCGTGGTGGGCTTCGCCATCGCGGTGGTGATCGGCACTGCGCTTGGCGCGATCCTCGGCCGCCTCCCGTGGTTGGAGCGCGCGCTGCAGCCGGCGATGGTGGCGTTCCAGGTACTACCGAAGATCGCGCTGGTGCCGATGTTCGTCATCCTGTTCGGGTACGGCGTCACCTCGAAGATCGTCGTCACGATCATCCTGGCCTTCTTCCCGATCATGTTGAACGTGCTGCTCGGGGTGCGCTCGGTGGACCGCGGCCACCGCGACGTCATGCGCGGGCTGGGCGCGAGCCGCTGGCAGACGTTCCGGGACCTCGAGCTGCCCAGCACGTTGCCGTACGTGTTCGCCGGCGCCGAGGTGGGCATCGTCTTCGCGGTCATCGGCGCCATCGTCGGCGAGTACCTCGGCGCCAACGAGGGTCTGGGCCACCTCGCCTTCACCAGTCTCAACGCGCTGGACGCACCGGGGCTGTACGCCGCGATCGTGCTGCTGTCGGTCCTGGGTGTCGTCCTGTTCTTCGCGGTGACACTGGCGAAGCGACTCGTCATCCCGTGGCACGAATCCGTGACGAAGATGTGAGCGCGATGCGCGTTCACCGGGCACCCGGGAGGCGGCCGCCGGCGGTGACGGTGACGGACGAGGACTGACCGAAGTGGAGAGTCTGGCGATGTTCGACGCCAACTGGGCGACGATGTGGGAGCACGTGGCGGCGGCGGTGCCCACACGACCCGTGCTGTTCCACCGGGACACCCAGCTCAGCTACCGGGACCTGGACGACCTCGCCGGGCGGTTCGCCGCGACCCTGGCCGCGGCCGGCGTTGGCCGCGACTCGAAGGTGGCCTGCTACCTCTACAACTGCCCGGAATACCTGGAGGCGTTCTACGCCACCTTGAAGGTCGAGGCGGTCCCGGTCAACGTGAACTACCGGTACCAGGGCGCCGAGCTGGCCGACCTGCTCGCCGACTCGGACGCCGAGGCGCTGGTCTTCCCCCGCTCCCTCGCCCGGCACGTCCGCCACGCGCTGGATCGGGTGGCCCCACTCAAGCTCCTGGTCGAAGTGGACGACGAGGGCGACGGGACGCCACCGGTGGCCGGCGCGGTGCCGTGGCCGCAGGCGCTGGCCGCCGCGCCGCTGCCGCCGCGGGAACGCAGCGGTGACAACCACATCTTCATGTACACCGGCGGCACCACCGGGCGGCCGAAGGGTGTCGTGTGGCGCCACCGCGACCTCTTCGACGTGCAGCGCTACCCGACGTACGGCACGATCGGCCGGCGGTACCCGACCTCGGTGCAAGAGGTGGTCGACATCGCCGTCGACATGGGCGAGGCCGCGCCCCGCACGCTGCCGATAACCCCGCTGATGCACGCCACGGCGCTGTTCTCCGTGATGGACACCCTGCTGCTGGGCGGCAGCGTGGTGTTCCTGCCCGGCGGGCGGTTCGACCCGGCCGAGGTGTGGCGGTCGGTGGCGCGTCACCGGGTCACCCGCCTCATCGTCGCCGGGAACGCCGTGTGTGCGCCGCTCGCCGACGAGCTGGCCCGGGCGCGGCGCGCCGGCACTGCGCCCGACGTGTCCAGCGTCCGGTCCATCCACAGCTCCGGGATGGCCTGGACCGACGATGTCAAACGCGAACTCCTGGAGCACGTCCCGGCGCAGCTGCTGGACATCCTCGGCGCCAGCGAGGGTGGCCCGTTCGCGTACGCCGTGGTCAACGACGCCGCCGAGCTGCCCAGCCGGTTCCGGCTGGCCGCCGGCGCGACCGTGCTCGACGACGACCTCGAACCCGTGCCGCCGGGATCGGGACGGGTTGGCCGGCTGGCGTACGCGGGCGGCATGCCGCTGGGGTACTACCGGGATCCGGAGAAGACGGCCGAGACGTTCCGGGAGATCCGGGGAACCCGCTACGTGATGCCGGGCGACTACGTGACCGTCGCCGAGGATGGCACCATCGACTTCCTCGGCCGCGGCTCGGGGGTCATCAACACCGGTGGCGAGAAGGTCTACCCGGCCGAGGTGGAGGCGGTCCTCTTCGCACACCCGGCGGTGGCGGACTGCGCGGTCGTCGGCGTACCGGACCGCCGGTGGGGTGAGGCGGTGACCGCCCTCGTCGTGCTGGCCGGGGCGCCGGAGGCGGCGCAGGTGACCGAACGCGAGCTCATCGACCACGTGGGCGCCCGCCTGGCCGGCTATAAGAAGCCCAAGGCGGTGCTGTTCGTCGACTCGCTGGACCGCAGCCCGAGCGGCAAGCTGAACATGTCCAAGGTGCGGCAGCGCGCGGTCGAAGGGCTGGCCGCCCCGCGCCGATCATGAGGTTGGCGTGGCGAGCCTTCGCCGAAACCAACCTCATGATCGACACGCGGGCGGGCGGCGCCGGGTAGCGCGGGCGGCGCCGGGGTGGATCAGCTGGTGGCCTCCTTGATCGCCTGCCAGACC
>JADGHA010000075.1 GCA_019689695.1 Micromonosporaceae bacterium
CGTCCCGGCCCCGCCCGGCCAGATACTCCACTTTGGACGTCGGATCGCAGCCGGCGCAGTCCGACAGCTCATCCCGCGGGGCCGCGCACCAGCGCGCGTACCACTCGTCGGCGGCCGCGGTGTCGCCCAGCTGCGACGCGACGTAGTGCCGGTGGGCGTAGACGGCGTGCATGCTGTGGCCACCGGCGCGGTACCGGCGTTCCATGTCGTCCAGCACCGCGTGGATACGGTCCAGCGGAATCTCCGGGAACTTGGTCAGCGTCCCGATGACGTTCTTGAAGTCCCACAGCAGCTGGAGGTGGTCGCCGCGGCGGCGCCGGCCGGGATCCCGGTCGTACTCGGCCAGGCACCAGGAGAAGCTGACGAACGACTTGGCCGGTTCACCACCGTAGAGGTACGCCCTGGTCGCGAGCATCCGGGCCGCGAACGCGAGGTCGGGGAGGCGGCCCGCGGCGGCGTGCTGGACGACCTGCTCCACCAGGGCGATCTGTGCCGGGCCGTACGGCATCTCGTCCGCCTCGCGCAGCCACGCCCGCAGCTGCTCCTCAGTCGCCACCACGCATCACCTCAGCCACCGCGCACCACCTCAGCCGCCGCCGACCGCGCGTTCGAGCAGGCCGAGGAACGAGCTGTTGAGCAGGGCGGCGTCGGCGGGCCGGATCGGGTGGTAGCCGAGCAGCAGCGCCTGCCCGTAGAGCGCCTCCACGGCGAGCGCGACCAGGGCCGGGTCGTCCAGCGCGGCGACCCGCCGGACCAGCGGGTTGCGGTGGTTGAGCACCAGCTGCGGCCGTTCCTCCGCCCCGGATGCGGCAAGCGCGTCGAGCACCCCCGCCCACACCTCGTCCACCCGCTCCCGGGTCGCCCGCAGCTCGCCGTGGAACGCCGCCGACCGGCTCACCAGGTAGAGCGCCGGCAGCGCCGCAGGGTCGTACGCCCGCAGCACCACCTCGCAGCCGAGCCGATCCAAGGCGCGCTGGGCCGCCGCCAGGAACGGCCGCGTGGCCAGGTCCACCGGCGGGTCCAGGGTGTGGAAACGGGTGGTCAGGTCGGTCGGCTCCAGCCGCTCGATCAGGGTGGTCCGGTCCACCCGCGGCAGCCGCTCGATGATCTCCGTGTCGTACGTGTACCCGGCATTCACCACGGCGAGGTCCTGCGCGGCGGCGACCGCGGCGAGCTGGCGGAACTCGTCGACGGTAGCCGCGTACCGGACCAGGCCGTGCCGCGAGCGGAACTCGGCCAGCGTCATCCGCCCGGCATTGGTCTCCATCGGCCACCACTGCTCGACCAGGCGCAGCATGTCATCGTCGTGCAGGGCGAGCGCCTTCACCCCGAGGTGGTGGACGCCGAGGAACTCCCCGAGCCGGTCCGGATCCCGCTGGGACAGCCGGACCAGCCAGCCGCGCAGCTGGTCGCCCAGGGCCTGCCGGGTGCTCTCCAGCAAGGTGTCCTCGTAGAGCGCCTCCCGGCTGGCGGTCGGTCGCAGCTCCGCCGCGTCCACTGCGCACCGGACGAAGAACGCCCACTCCGGCAGCAGCCCTTCGGCGCTCTCGGCGAGCAGCATCCGCTTCAGGTAGACCCGGTGCCCGCTGCGGGCCGCCGGGTTCACCGGCATCGGCAGCACAAACGCCACGCCGGTCAGGCCAGCCTCCGGCACCGCCAGGTCGATCATGTCGAACGGGGTGAACCCGAAAACCTGCTGGGCGTACTCGAGGAGCCTGGCCCGGCGCGCGGTGGATGACCCGGCCGCGGCGGCCGCGGTGCCGCCCACACCGACCGAGGGTGACCAGGGCACACCACCGACGGTGACCAGCACGTCACCCACTCGGACCGGGTACGGCAGCAGGCTGCCGTAGAGCCGGGCAAGGTCGGTGACGGTAGCGCCGGACAGCCACTGCTCGGCGTCCCGGCGTGGCACCAGCGTCACCGTGGTGCCGGGCTCCGGGCGCTGGTCAGCGGCGACGGCGACCCGGTAGCGGCCGTCGGAGTACCCGGTCCAGTCCACGGTCGGCGCGTCGCCGGACCGGGTGCGGACGTGGATCTCGTCGGCGACCAGGAAGCAGGAGAGCAGCCCGATGCCGAACTGGCCGAGGAACTCGTGCCGGGCGAAGCCCAGCTCGTCCCGCTTGGCGCTGCGCCCGATCGTGGCCAGCAGCTCGTGCACCTGTGCCTCGGTCAGCCCGATCCCGGTGTCGTGCACGCGCAGCGTGCCGTCGCCGGTCAGCTCTGGAGGTTCGATGTGGACGGTGGCGGGCGCGTCGGGCTGCACCGCGCGCCGGGCGGTGATCGCGTCGACGGCGTTCTGGAGCAGCTCGCGCACGTAGACGCGCGGGCTGGCGTACAGGTGGTGGCTCAGCAGGTCGACCACGCCGCGCAGATCGACCTGGAAGGTGCGGTTCACGTACGCCCTCCCGGTCTCTCGTCCGACGGCACACGGTACCGGGAGCTGCCTGCCGGGCGCCCGCCTATCGCCACCTCCGGCATGTCGCGACATCGATTCTCCGGCCTTCACGGGCCAGCGGCCGGCCGGGCGGTGCCGGCCGGCGGGCGGTGCCGGCCGGATCGGGAACCGGAGTGGGCGGTCGGGTGTCTTCCCTGCATGACGACAAGGCGTGACCTGCTGAGGCTGGCCGGAACAACCGCACTGGGCATCGGGGTCGCGGCGTGCTCCACCCCGGAAGCCGCGCCGCCGCCGGAGCCGCTGGCCGGGGGCGACCTGCTCGCGGTCGAGCTCGCCGACGGGCTGGCCGTTGTCGATACCGCGACCGGACGGACGGTCGTCCCGCCGCGGGCCGGCGTCATGAGTCCGGACTGGACGATCCTGGTGCAGGCCCAGGAGGCCGCCGGTGGCACGCGGGTAACCGCCCGCAACGTGCTGGACGGCACGGTGATGTCCACCGGCATCCTGCGCGACCAGCTGCAACCACGCGCGGTCTCACCGGACGGGCGCCTGGTCGCCCTCACCCAGCCCGGCGACACGGGGCGGACCAGAACCACGGTCGTGGTGGCCGACAGCAGCGGCGAGCGGCGGCGCCTCGACCTGGCCGGGAACCTGGTGCCAGAGGCGTTCTCGCTCGACGGCAGGCTGCTGTTCGTCTTGGACTACCTGCCGCCGACCGCCCCCGATCGCTACCGGGTACGGGTGATCGACGTGGCGGCCGGGAAGGTGCAGCCGTTGTCCACCCGGCTCAAGACGGCGGTGCCGCCGGGCGCCGAAGAGGAGATGCGCGGCGAGGGCCGGCAGGCGGTGTATGGGCAGGTCCAGCAGACCCTCTTCACGCTCTACACCCACCAGCCCGACCATGTGCACACCCGCGATCTGCTGGCCGGTGCCCGCGCGGGCAAGCCGGGCGTGCACGCGTTCGTCCATTCGCTGAACCTCGCCCAGGGCTGGGCGTTCTGCATCGACCTGCCCGCGCCGTTCGGCGAGCACCCGGCCGCCGGGCACGCGATCGCGCTGAGCCGGAGCGGCTCCCGGCTGGTCGTGGTCGACGCACCCGGCGGCGCGGCGGCCCTCATCGACCCGGTCAACCTCACGGTCGATTCGGTCAGCCGCTTCGCACCGCTGCCCGAGAGCGGCGCGGCCGCGGTGCTCACCCCGGACGCCGGCCGGCTCCTGATCGGCGCCGGACGGGAGGTGGTGATGCTGCCGGTGCAGGGCGGCGAGCCGATCGCCCGGTCGACCTACGACACGCCGGTACGCGGCTTGGCGTTGTCGAACGACGGCACGCGGCTCTACGTCGGGCAGGCCGACGGGGTCGTCCGCCAGAAGTTGACCGACCGCCCGGAGTTGACCGGCGACCTCGCGCCGACCCGGACCGTGGTCGGCGGGCTGCGGCTGGTCCGGCGGGTGGTCGGCCCGGGCCGGTAGGGGCGGCGGCTACCGGCTGAAATGGCCCGGTTCCGGCCCCTTGGCGATCGGGGCCCGCACCGTGTTTCCCCACTCGGTCCAGGAGCCGTCGTAGTTGCGAACGTTCGGGAAGCCGAGCAGGTGGTGCAGGACGAACCAGGTGTGGCTGGACCGCTCCCCGATCCGGCAGTACGCCACCACCTCGTCGGTTTCGGTCAGGCCGAGCCCGTCCTGGTAGACCGCGGCGAGTTCGGCGGCGGACTTGAACGTGCCGTCGTCGTTGGCCGCCGACTTCCACGGCATGTTCACCGCGCCCGGAATGTGGCCCCCGCGCAGCGCGCCCTCCTGCGGATAGTCCGGCATGGACAGTAGCTCGCCGGTGTACTCGCCGGGTGACCGCACGTCGACCAGCTTGTGCCCGGACGTGATGTGCGCGACCACGTCGTCGCGGAACGCCCGGATCGGGGCGTCGTTGCGCGACACCACCGGGTACTGGGTGCGCGGGCGCTGCGGTACGTCGCGAACCAGCGGCCGGCCCTCGGTCACCCACCGCTGCCGACCGCCGTTGAGCAGCCGCACGTCGTCGTGGCCGAACAGGGAGAAGACCCACAGCGCGTACGCCGCCCACCAGTTGTAGTTGTCGCCGTAGAAGACCAACGTGTCGTCTCTGGCGATGCCCTTGGCCGAACAAAGCTCGGCGAAGTCCTCCGGACCCAGGTAGTCGCGGGTCACCTGGTCGTTGAGGTCGGTGTGCCAGTCCACCTTGACCGCACCGGGGATGTGGCCGGTCTCGTACAGCAGGACGTCCTCATCGGACTCGATGACGACCAGGCCCTCGTCGTCGAGGTGCTCGGCCAGCCAACCCGGCGTCACCAGCCGCTCCGGGTGGGCGTAGCTCTGCAGCTCCGGCGCCGGGTCCGTGGGTACCATGCGCCCCACGCTACTGGATGAACGGGGCCAGGCTCGGCCGTTTGGCGGTGACCGTGTCGCCCGACGAGCGCCCGGTCAGCCGCCGCTTGATCCAGGGCGCGAGGTACTCGCCGGCCCAGCGAAGGTCGGCGCCGCGAGCGGCCAGCCAGCGCTGTGGCGCGGGCGGTGGCGGGGCGGTGAGCCAGTCCGGTTCCGGGGTCGCGCCGAGCGCGGCGAGCACGTGCGCGGCGACCCGACGGTGTCCGGCCGGCGACAGGTGCAGCCGGTCGACGCTCCACAGCAACGGGTTGCCGAACTCCTCGTCCGACCACAGGTCGATCAGGAACGCCCCGTGCCGCTGCGCGGTCTCCACAATGGCGTCGTTGAGGATGTTCACGCGCGGCAGCACCACCCGCCGGCCGGGCAGCCGCCTGGTCACGTCCGCGAAGCGGAACAGAATCACGTCCGCGCCGGCCGCCCGCAGCTCACCCACGACCCCGTTCAACCGGGCCACCAGCGCGGCCGCGTCGAAGTGCCGGCGCAGCACGTCATTGCCGCCGGCGGCGAAGGAGACCAGGTCGGGCGCCATGGCCAGGGCCGACGGCACCTGCTCGGCCACCACCGCGTTGAACAGCCGGCCGCGCACCGCCAGGTTGGCGTACCCGAAGCCGGACCCACGCTCGGCGGCGAGGGCCGCCAGCTGGCCCGCCACCAGGTCGGCCCAGCCCCGGTACCCACTGCCGTCCGGGTACGGGTCGTCGAGCCCTTCGGTGAAGCTGTCCCCGACCGCCACGAAACTACGCCAGCGCACGCTGAGAGTCTGCCTCACCGGCAAGAATTTCGGCTGTGACGTAGACCCCGCCTGCGTAGGCTGCGGGCATGCTGCTGCGGATGTCCAGCCTGTTCCTGCGTACGCTGCGCGAGGACCCGGCCGAGGCGGAGGTGCCCAGCCATCGGCTGCTGGTCCGCGCCGGCTACATCCGCCGCGCCGCTCCGGGCGGGTACACCTGGCTGCCGCTGGGCAAGCTGGTGCTGGACCGGGTCGCCGAGGTGGTGCGCGAGGAGATGGCCGCCATCGGCGGGCAGGAGGTGCTCTTCCCGGCACTGCTGCCGCGTGAACCGTACGAGCGCAGTGGCCGCTGGCTTGAGTACGGCCCGGACATGTTCCGGCTGCGGGACCGGCGCGGGGTCGAGCACCTGCTCGCGCCCACCCACGAGGAGATGTTCACGCTCCTGGTGAAGGACCTCTTCTCCTCGTACCGGGATTTCCCGCTGGTCTTGTTCCAGGTGCAGACGAAGTTCCGCGACGAGCCCCGGCCGCGCGCCGGGCTGCTGCGCGGGCGGGAGTTCCTGATGAAGGACTCCTACTCGTTCGACCTGGACGATGCGGGGCTGGCCGCCTCCTACGAGCGGCACCGCCGGGCGTACCAGCGGATCTTCGACCGGTTGGGGCTGAGCTACACGATCGTGGCCGCAATGCCCGGTGCGATGGGCGGGACGCGGTCGGAGGAGTTTCTCGCCGCCTCGCCGATCGGCGAGGACAGCTACGTGGCGTGCGACGCCTGCGACTACGCGGCGAACACCGAGGCGGTGACCACGCCCGCGCCCCCCGCCGGCGACCCGGCCGCGGCCGGTCCGCTTCAGGTGCACGACACCCCGGACACACCGACGATCGAGAGCCTGGTCGAGCTGGCCAACGCCCGCCGCCTCGCCGGCCGCGCCGACTGGACGGCCGCCGCGACACTCAAGAACGTCGTGGTACGCCTGACCCAGCCGGACGGCGCGGAGGAGATCCTCGTGATCGGCGTGCCGGGCGACCGCGAGGTGGACATGAAGCGGCTGGCGGCGGCGGTCTACCCCGCGACGGTGAGCATGTTCGAGGACTTCGCGGCACACCCCGACCTCGTCCGCGGGTACATCGGCCCCCAAGTACTGCGCAAGCTGGGCGTACGGTACCTGGTTGATCCGCGGGTGGTGCCCGGCACGGCGTGGCTGACCGGGGCGAACGAGCCGGGCCGGCACGCCACCAACGTGGTGTGCGGCCGGGACTTCACCCCGGACGGGACGGTCGAGGCGGCCGAGGTACGCGCCGGCGACCCCTGCCCGGCCTGCCAAGAGGGCGCGCTGGCCATCCGGCGGGGCATCGAGATCGGGCACGTCTTCCAGCTGGGCCGGCGCTTCGCGGACGCCTTCGGGCTGGACGCCCTGGGTCCGGACGGCAGGCCGGTCCGGATCACCATGGGGTCGTACGGGATCGGCATCTCCCGGGTGGTTGCCGCGATCGCCGAACAGCACCACGACGAGCGGGGACTCGCCTGGCCGGCCGGAGCCGCCCCGCTCGACGTACACCTGGTCCCGGCCGGGGCCGGGCCGCAGCTGGCGGCGGCGCTCGACCTCGCCGGGGAGCTGGCCGGGCGCGGCCTGCGGGTGCTGGTCGACGACCGGACGAACGTCTCGGCCGGGGTGAAGTTCGCCGACGCCGAGCTGATCGGCATCCCCCGCGCCGTCGTGGTCGGCCGCCGCCTGGCCGAGGGGTATGTCGAGCTGCGCGAGCGGGCCTCCGGCGAGCGCCGGGATGTCCCGGTCGGTGAGCTGGTGTCCCGGCTGGTCCAGGCGCAGGTGTAGCTGCTCACCCGCCTGGGTACGCCCGCATTATGACGGAACAGATGGTCAAAGACGTCATGACGCCGCAGGTCGTCTACCTTCCCTCAGAGACGCCGCTGGATGAGGCGGCGCGCGCGATGCGGGAGAGAGGCATCGGCGACGTGGTGGTGACCGAGGGCTCCAGCCTCGCGGGAATGGTGACCGACCGGGACATCGTGGTCCGCGCCGTGGCCAGCGGGCGGGACCCGGCCAGCACCACCCTGGGCGAGGTGGCCAGCCGGGACCTGGTGATGATCGGTCAGGACGCCTCGCCTCATCAGGCCGCGCAGGTGATGCGGGAGCGGGCGGTCCGCCGGCTGCTGGTCTGCGACAACGACCGCCGGCTGGTGGGCGTGGTGTCGATCGGCGATCTCGCCGTGCGGATGGACCCCGGCTCGGCGCTCGGCAAGATCAGCAGTGCCCCGCCGAACGGCTGAGCCGGCGTAGTCTCGCCTCGTGGCTGGCGTACCGCCCAGGCTGGCGGAGATCATCGAGGAGTTCGCCTCGGCGCCGCGCGACGTGGTCCTGGAGATGCTTCTGGAGTACGCCGACGCGGTGCCGCCGCTGCCGGCCGAGCTCGCCGATCGCTCCGGCATGGAACAGGTGCCGGAGTGCCAGACCCCGTTCTACCTGCGTGCCACGGTGGCGGACGGGACGGTCCAGACGTGGTTCGACTGCCCGCCGGAGGCGCCGACCACCCGGGCGTTCGCCGGGATCCTGGCCGAAGGGCTGGCCGGAGCGACCCCGGAGCAGGTCCTCGCCGTCCCGGACGACCTCTACCAGCGGATGGGCCTGGCCACCGCGATCAGCCCGCTGCGGGTCCGCGGCGGCAGCGCGATCCTGGCCCGGTTGAAGCGCCAGGTGCGCGAGCAGCGGTAGCCGCGGGTATCACGTCACGTTTCACGTGCAACCAAGGCCCGCCTCACTGGGCGGGCTGCCCCGCGGGCTTGGCCAGGCCTTCGATCACCTGCGCCCCGGGCAGCTCGGCCAACGCCCGCCCGGGCAGCGCGATCTTGCTCGCCCGGATGCCGGACCCGATGATCACATGCGGGGTGGCGACCACCCGGGAGTCGACCAGGACCGGCCAGTCCGGCGGCAGCCCGATCGGGGTGATCCCGCCGTACTCCATGCCGGTCAGCTCGACCGCCTCCGCCATCGGCGCGAAGCTGGCCTTGCGCACGTCCAGGAACCGGCGCACCACGTTGTTGACATCTGCCCTCGTGGTGGCGAGCACGACGCACGCCGCATAGCGCACCGCGCCCTCCCGCTTGCCGGCGACCACCACGCAGTTCGCCGAGACGTCCAGCCCCACGTCGTACGCCGCGCAGAAGGCGGCGGTGTCGGCCAGGCTGGGGTCGATCGGGGCGACCAGGATCTCGTCCACTGTGGTCTGTCCGGTCCACCTCTGGAGGACGGCGAACACCGGGGTGGCGAGCAGGTCCGGCCGGGTGCGGGCCGGCTCAGTCTTCAGCGTTCCCATCACGCCTGCGATCCTTCCACCGCGGCGCCATGCCGCCGGCCGGTACCCCTACGATGGACCGGGCTCTGCCCGAACTTCCGCCCTCGGAGGACCGTTCGTCGTGCCGCACCGGGTCGCTCACACCGCGCTGGCCGGCTGCGCCGCGCTGGCCATGTGCGCCGCGCTGGTGTCCTGCGGCACCCCGCCCGAACTGCGCCCGAAGCCCGGCTCCTCGCTGCCGCGGCCGTCCGTCCTGTCCAGCGCGCCCGCGACCGACCTGCCGTCCATCGCGGTGCTCCCGCCCGGCGAGACCGCGACCGCCTCGCCGCTGCCCAGCTTCGCCGAGGAGTTCGCGGTCCCCTGCGCCGGCTACCCGAGCGCCGGCCAAGTGCTCGCGTTGGTCCGCCGGATCGGTGGGCTTGTGCCCCGCACAGGCACCGTTCCGGTGGCCGAAGGGCCGCTGTGCGCCGGCGATTGGCAGTACACGGTCTTCGCCGTGCCAGGCAAGGAGCAGCTGCAGGTGGTATCCCGCGGGACCCCGGGACACCTCACCCTGGTGACCGCCGGCACGGACGTCTGCACCGCTCGGGTCCGCGCCGGCGCGCCGGCCGGCATTCGCAATGCTGCGGCCTGCCCTCCCCTCGGGTCGTAAGCTTCAGCGCATGCGCGGACTGCCGCTCACCCGGTTCAGCTACCTCGGGCCCGAGGGGACCTTCGCCGAACAGGCGCTGCGCACCATCCCCGCGGCCGAACGCGGCACCCGGCTGCCCGCGCGGAGCGTGGCCGAGGCGCTGGACGCGGTCCGGGCCGGCGAGGTGGACGCGGCCCTGGTGCCGATGGAGAACTCGATCGGCGGCGTGGTCGCGGAGACCCTGGACGAGCTGACCAGCGGCGGGCCACTGGTGATCATCCGTGAGGTGGTGATCCCGGTGCAGTTCGTGCTCGCCGCCCGGTCGGCGATCGACCTCGCCGCGGTACGCACGGTGGCCGCCCACCCGCAGGCCTCCACCCAGTGCCGCGGCTGGCTACGCGCTCACCTGCCGGACGCCGCCGTGGTCGATGTGCTCTCCAACGGCGCGGCCGCGGTCGGCGCCGCCCAGGGCGAGTACGACGCGGCGATCTGCGCTCCGATCGGGGCCCACCGGCACGCGCTGACCGTCCTCGCCGACAAGATCGCCGACCACCCCGACGCGGTGACCCGGTTCGTGCTGGTCACCCGGGCCGGGCGCGGGCGGGACGGCGGCGGCTTTTCGGTGCCGGAGCCGACCGGGGAGGACATCACCACCCTCGCCGTCTACATCGCACACGACAGGGTCGGCGCGCTGTTGAGCGTACTGATGGAACTTGCCGTGCGCGGCGTCAACCTGACCAGCATCCAGTCCCGGCCCACCGGGGAACAGCTCGGCCGGTACGCGTTCTTTCTGGACTGCGAAGGGCACGTGGCCGAGGCTCGGCTCGGCGAGGCGTTGCAGGGGCTGCGGCGGATCTGCGCCGACGTTCGCTTCCTCGGCTCGTACCCCCGGCACCGCTGGCGCACCGCGGGAGCCGCCGCGCAGGGCGCGACGGCGCCACCGCCGGGCCTGTCCAATGCGGACTTCGCCGAATCCGCGGCCTGGCTGGCCCGGCTGCGGTCTGGCGATCTGTCCTGAGTGGTCAGTTGCCGGGCGTCGCCCGGCACTCGTTCGATGAGGTGCACGGTCGGCCGCATCGTTGGCGAGGAAGAGTCTCCGTGGCGGAGATCCGCATCAGCGGCACGCTTTCACCGAACGCATGAGCCGTAGGCACGGCCGTCAAATAGAAGCTGGTCAGAGGCGATCTTCCCGGCAACACCGGACGAATCAAACAACCGGGGTAGCGGCGACTCTTAACAAACGTTTAAGCTCCTCGCGCTCTCCATCGAGCACCACCATTACTTCGACCCGAAGCGTTCGGGCTTGACACCGATGAGGACGCATGCCGACCAAGACCACACTGCGCTGGCTCGCCGCGATCGGCGCGGCAGGTTCGCTCCTCGCCGCCACGGCCGCCCCCGCCACCGCCACTGCGCCCGCTGAGGGCCTCGCCGTCTTCTTCCCCGACACCACGGTCGCCATCGATGGTCCGGGAGTGCAACAGTTCCCGGTCTTCTACGCCGCGAAGCCGGTCGTGCTCCCGCCCGGGGCCACGCTCACCGTCGATTTCGCCGATCTCGACGGGAAGGTCGAGGTGGCGGAGCCGGACGGCCCCAGGGACTGTACGTCGCCGTCGCCGACCAGGCTGGTCTGCCAGGAGCCGTTCGAGATCGAGCTGGACGAGAACGGCCTCACCGGCATTTTCGAGTTCGAACTGACCGCGGCGCCGGGTGCGGCCGCGGGCGACAGCGGGACGCTGACGGCGACCTTCACGGCGCCCGGATTCGCCCCTGCGAGCGACCAGGCCCGGGTGCGGGTCGGCGAAGGCGTCGACCTCGTCGCCGGCCCGGATGTCACGACCTCGGCCGCTCCCGGCAAGGCCATCACCGACCCGCTGACGGTGACCAACGCGAGCGACACCACGATCGACGGCATCAACATCCTCTTCTTCGACGACTACCCGCTGCTTCCGACCACCCGTTACCGCAACTGCACATACGCCGACGGCCGGCTGCGGTCCTGCGCGTTCGACACCCCGGTCGGGCCCGGCGAGACCTTCACCGCCACCCTGCCGTACACGCTGCGCAAGGACAGCTTTGCACCGAGTCATGCTGTGGGCGAGCGGATGCTGATGACCCGGGCGGAGTTCGAGGACCTCGCCGATTCCCTGGAAAAGACGGGCGCCGGCATCGGCACCCCAGGCGATGGTCCGGAACTGAAGCTCGTCAGGCAGACCAGCCTCGCCGCGCGCGGCGTCCAGGCCGACGTGGACCCGGACAACAACTGGACGCATCTGGAGGTCACCGTCACCGGCAGGAACGGCACTGACCTCGCGGCGGTCGGTGGCACGCTGACCGGGGCAGCGGGCGACAAGGTCAAGGCCGCGATCGGTGTGGCCAACAACGGGCCGGCCACGATCGCCAACGAGCGCAGCGGCTCGCCGGCCACGCTGGTCGACCTGGTGCCCCCGCCCGGCACGACGGTCGTGGGCGTGCCGGAGCGGTGCGCGCCGCTGACCGCGGACGGCGCCGACTGGAACGACGAGGATCTGACCGGCGCCGACCGGTACCGGTGCCTGCCTGACATCACGCTGATTGCCGGCGAGAAGGAACTCTTCGAGTTCACGCTGCGCATCGACACGGTGGTGCCGGACGCGGCCGGAACGGTTGAGGTGAACGTGCCTTGCGCGTGCGACGGTAGCTTCCCCCGCGATAAGGACCTGAACCCGGCCAACGACAAGGCCAAGCTGGTGGTCAACCCGACCGGCGGCGGGGCCGGCGGCGGGGAGGGCGGCGGCCTGCCGGTCACCGGCACGCCGATCGGACTGATCATCGGCGTGGGTGCCCTCCTGGTGCTCACCGGAATGGGCGGCTACCTGGTGGCCCGGCGCCGTCGGGTGCGCTTCACGGCCTGACGTAGGCGAGCGGAAGCCCGGGGGCCGCGGGCGAAGCCCCCCCCCCCTCCCCGGGTGGCCAC
>JADGHA010000076.1 GCA_019689695.1 Micromonosporaceae bacterium
GTGGCTGTGAGATGAGGATAACATCCACGTCCGCGGCCGGTCCCGGCGACCGGGCCGACACCGTGACCGTGGGCGCCGGACTACTCACCAGGTCCAGGAAGGGCGAGTCGATGTCATCCAGCGGATCCGCCCGTCGCGCTGGCCGCGCGGCCGTGCCACCCGTACGCGGCCGGGCTGGCTGCGGCGGTTGGAAGACGGCGACTGGTCCGTCGGCGGCCGCGGCGAGGTGATCGTCGCCCACCGCCGGATCGTCCGGTGACTCGACGTGGTTCTCGGGATGCCCAGTGTGATTACCCGGTTCGGCCGACCTGCCGGCCGGGCGGGGGACGCTCGGCGGGCTGGAGCCCGTCATACCAGCTCCTCGCGGACGCGGATCCGGGTCGCCACCAAGCGCGGGTCACGCTGCTCGGCAGCAGGCTCGCGGCTGCGCCGCCAGTCGGTGAGGGCGGTACGGATGACCTTGCGTGCCGGCCGGTCCGGGTCGACGTGCCGGAAGACGAACGAGGTGGTGACCATCGCCAGGGCGATCTCCCAGGCCGGGAAGAGGGAGATGTCGAACGTGAACAGCCAGTGGACGAACATGAACACCGGTACGAGGAGCAGGAACAGGCCGTACTGCGCGTACGGCAGGTGCACCGGCAAGGTGTATCCGGGCGGGCCGAGGTAGACCAGGCGGGCCCGGTAGATGTCGTCGTCCGTCCGCAGCCGCATGCCCTACTCCGCGACCTACTGGAAGATCAGATCGATGAGGTACTCGCCGACGAAGAACAGGGTGGCCGCGCCGGCGATGAAGGCAAGCCCGACGATGGCGATCGCGGAGCTGGTGAGCACCTTGGAGATCTCGCCTTTGCTGGCCCGGCCGATGAAGATGACGCCGAGCAGGGCGAGCAGGATCGGGGCGATCTTGCTGGCGAAGAACGAGACGACACTCTCGGTGTCGATGCCCTTCGGCTGCGGCGCCGGTGCTTGGGCGAGCACGTCCGGGGCATGTGTGGTGGTGGACCACACCGCCTGGGCGAGCTCTATGGCGATCATCGGAAAAACCTCCCCGGTGACGCGGCCTCCCTCAGCCGCGGCACTCCACTTGCCAAGTCTTCCCGAAACACGGGCCGACGGCGGGTAGCCGTTGACCGGGTGTTTCGTGTCGACCGCCCGCGGTGAGCAGTCTCGGGCCTTTTGCCCACTTTTGGACGTGTTACCGGGCGCTCCTTCGCGTCGTGTCAGGTAATCCCAGAGCGTACGGTCAGGCACCCTTTCGAACAAGCTACGTAGACCGGGGTCCGCTGGGCATTTTTCCGTTGGCTGCCAACCAGGGGGACCGGTGCCAGGTCGCGGCTGGTCCGGCGTGGGCTACCGTCGCAGCGTGAGCGACTTCGTCGTGGCGGACGCGGTGCCGCCGGTGGTCATGGGTGTCCTCAACGTCACCCCTGACTCCTTTTCCGACGGCGGTCGGTACACGACGCTGAGCGAAGCGGTCGCGCATGGGGTACGGATGTGTGCCGAGGGCGCCGCGCTGGTCGATGTGGGCGGCGAGTCCACCCGGCCGGGCGCCGAGCGGGTCGACGCGGAGACCGAGCAGGCCCGGGTGCTGCCGGTGATCCGGGAGCTGGCGTCGGCCGGAGTGCCGATGAGCATCGACACCACCCGGGCCGCGGTCGCAGCGGCCGCCCTGGAGGCCGGGGTGGCGGTGGTGAACGACGTCTCCGGCGGGCTCGCCGACCCGGCCATGACGAAGGTGGTCGCCGAGGCGGGGTGCCCGTACGTGCTCATGCACTGGCGGGGCCACTCTCGCCGGATGGCCGAGCTGGCCACGTACCGCGATGTCGTCACCGAGGTCCGGGACGAGCTGGCCGCGCGGGTGGACGAGGCGCTCGCGGCAGGGGTCGCCGCCGACAAGATCATCATTGACCCGGGCCTCGGCTTCGCCAAGACCGCCGAGCACAACTGGGAGCTGACCCGCCGGCTGGCCGAGATCCAGGCGCTGGGCTACCCGGTGCTCTTCGGCGCCAGCCGCAAGTCGTACCTGGGCCGGCTGCTCGCCTCGCCCGACGGCGAGCCGCGCGCGGTGCACGAGCGGGAGGCGGCCACGATCGCCACCAGCGTGCTGGCGGTGGCGGCCGGTGTCTGGGGGGTAAGGGTGCACCAGGTGCGGGACACCGTCGACGCGATCGCCGTCTGGCGGGCCTCCGGGTCGCCGAGGCTGGCGGCGCATGACTGACCGGATCTCGTTGACCGGGCTGCGGGTGCGGGGCCGGCACGGGGTGTACGACTTCGAGCGCGCCCAGGGGCAGGACTTCCTGGTCGACGTGGTGCTCGAGCTGGACTTGTCCACCGCGGCCGGCACGGACCAGGTGGCCGACACCGTGGACTACGGAAAGCTGGCCGAGCGGCTGGTCGAGGTGGTCGGCGGCGAGCCGGTGAACCTCATCGAGACCCTCGCCGATCGGCTGGTCACGGTCTGCCTGGCCGATCCGCGGGTGGCCGCGGCCACCGTCACCGTCCACAAGCCACAGGCCCCGATCCCGCATGAGTTCACCGACGTCGCGGTCACCCTCCGCCGCTCCCGGGGCGATGCGGCCGGCCCGCCCGTCTCCGCCACAGCCGCAGTGGAGGATGCATGACCCGCGCAGTCCTGAGCCTGGGCAGCAACCTGGGCGACCGGCTGGCCAACCTGCGCAGCGCCGTGGCAGGGCTGGGCGACGTGGTGGTCGCGGTGTCGGGAGTGTACGAGACGGCCCCGTGGGGTGACCCGGACCAGCCTGCGTACCTCAACGCCGCGGTGGTGGCCGTGGACCCCGACGCCGGGCCGCGCGACTGGCTGGCCCGGGCACGGGCCCTGGAGAACGCCGCCGGCCGGACCCGAGACCCGCGGCGCCCGCTGGGCCCGCGCACCCTCGACGTCGACGTGATCGCGGTGTGGACCGACGCCGGGGAGCCGGTCCGCTCCGACGACCCCGAGCTGACCCTGCCCCACCCGCGTGCCCACCTGCGGGCGTTCGTCCTGCGCCCGTGGATCGACATCGACCCGTACGGGCAGCTGCCCGGGCACGGCCCACTGTCGGATCTGCTGAGAGCGGAACCGGTAGCCGGCGACCTCGCCGGAGTCCGTGCCCGCCCCGAGCTGAGGTTAGAGTCGGGGTAATGGACCAGTTGCCCGAGCGGTCACGCAGGCGGACCGAAGAGCCGGGAGCGCAGCCGCCACGCATGGGGCCGACCAGCCTGGCTACCCTGGCCGTCGCCGGCCTGGCCGCGGCGGCCCTGGCCTGGCTGCTGATCAGCGGCTTCTACGGCGACTTCCCGTCGCTGTCCTTCCTACCCGCGGCGATCCTGCTCGCACTGACCGTGCTGGAGGGGTTCCTCGCGGTCAACACCAAGGCGCGCATCGAACGTCGGCCTGGGCACGACCCGGTGGACCCGCTCGCCGCCGCCCGGTACGTCGTGCTGGCCAAGGCGTCCTCGCTGGCCGGCGCCATCTTCGCCGGCTTCTACGCCGGAGTGCTGGTCTGGCTGCTGGTGGAGCGGACCAGGGCGGAGGCCACCTCGGCCATCTCGCACGACATCCCGCGGGCCATCGCCGGGTTGGTCGCCTCGCTCGCCCTGGTGGCGGCGGCGCTGTGGCTGGAGCGGTCGTGCCGGGTGCCCAAGCGCCCGGAGGACCAGACGAACGGCGAGGGCGGCCAGGAATAGGTCGAGGTCGGGGCTGGAGCGCCGGCCGATCCCCGGGTAGGTTGCCTCGTGATGACTGGCGGCGCTACCGGCCCGGGAACAGCCGACGCCGCGGGTATTCGGGGTGGGCGGGAGGACACAGGAGAGGCGCGAGGCGATGGCGTACGACGAGCCCACCTTCCGGTGGCGCGACTCCGAGCGCAGCGATTCGGTGGGGTTGCGGGACGATCGCTCCCGTAACGACACGGGGTTCCGGCTGGAGCCCGATTTCCGCCGGTCGACCTCGCCACGGGCCAGCAGCTACCCGGCCAACGAGTACGGCGATCCCGACCTGGATGACGGCCGCTCCGCCACTGGGCGGAATGTCCCACTTGGCGACGTCTTCGACGATCCGGAGCACGGCGACCCCGGCCGCGACCGGCTCACCGTGCATCTGGTCTGGGAGACCGTGCTGCTGGTCGCGGCGGCCGCCCTGGCCGTGCTGCTCTACCGGGAGAACTCCGACGTGCTGCGCGGCGCCCAGCTGGACAAGCTGCTGGTCCAGGCGACCGCGCTGGGGCTGCTCGCGCTCGGCGCCGGCGTCAGCCTGCGCGCCGGGGCGCCGAACCTGGCGCTCGGCCCGACGGCGGTGATCGCCGCGGTCTTCTTCGCACACGAGGGAGACCGAGGCGTGGTGCCCAGCACCGCGGTGGTGGCCGGCGCGGCGGCCGCCGCGGGTCTGGTCCTCGCCCTGTTCGTCGTCGGCCTGCACGTCCCCGCCTGGGCGGCCAGCCTGGGCGCCGCGCTCGGCGGGATCGTCTGGATTCAGCAGGTCGACGGACCGGTGCGAGTGACCGGGCAGTTCGACCCGACCGACCACGCCTTCCCCCTCTTCGCCGCGTTCGCGGTGGCGGCCGCGCTCGGCGGCGCGCTCGGCGCGGTCAAGGGCGTGCGTCGCCTGATCGGCCGGTTCCGGCCGGTTTCCGACCCGGCCAAGTACCGCGGCGGCGTGGCCGCCGTGCTGACCACGCTCGCCGTCATGCTCTCGATGGTCCTGGCCGCGGTCGCCGGCGTGCTCTTCTCGGCCAGCAGCGGGCCGACCGTCACCGCCAGCCCCGGGCTCGAGCTGACCGGCCTGGCACTGGGAGCGGCTCTGCTCGGCGGCACCAGCGCGTACGGCCGGCGCGGCGGCGTCTTCGGCACCCTGCTCGCGGTCGTCCTGCTCACCCTGTTCATCCGCTACGACGACGTCCGCGGCTGGGACATCTCCCTGTTCGCCGTGGCCGCCGCGATGCTCGCCGGCGGCCTGGTCGTCACCCGCCTTGTCGAGGCGTACGGCCGTCCGCAGGCGACGGATCTGGACGGCGGCCTGGACGAGGACGGCTGGGTGACCGCGTCGCCGAGCGGCCGCAGCGACCTGTCCGCCGGCTCCGGCTGGTCGTCGCGGCAGGATTCCTGGTCCTCGGCGCTGCCGGCGCAGCCGACCAACGGCCGCGGCGACGCCTGGGAGGAGGACCGCTGGGGCGCGCCGCCGCGCTAGTGCCCGCGGGTCCGCATCTCGCGCTCAATCGCCGTCCGCATCCCGGCGCCGCTCAATCGCGGGGTCGCGGTGCCGGCCGGCGGCTAGGCTGCCGGTATGCATCCCGGCTTCGCCGAGCTGGACGCGCTGTCCACCGAGGAGCTGCGCCGTCGCGCGTTCGCGCTGGCCCGCGAGCGCCGCGACGTCGGCTTCTTCTGGTCCGTCCTGCGGCACCTGCCGCACGCCGACGACGCCGAGGAGCTGGACGGGTCGCTGGGCTCGTACGGGGCGTCCGTGGACGACGCCGTGGCGCTGTGGCGCGAGCTCACCGGCCACGGGTATGGCGAGGCCGAGCCCCTGCTGCGGGCCGCATTCATCGATTACCTTCTCCATCGATCGCAGCGATGATCGACCAGGTTTGATCATCGCCGCGGGCGGGAAAACATGCCGCATGGCTGTTCTCACTCGTGGCCGCACCTCTACCACAAGTGCGGGTGTGCTGACCGCACTGGTTCTGGTCCTCGCGTTCGGCAACCCCGCGTACGTGGACTGGTCGCGGGACCACACCGACGCCAACACCGCCGGTGGCTGGTTCCTGCGGCTGCTGGCCTGGCCGGCCTGGAGCTTCGACTCGGACGACCCGGTCCGGGACGTGCTGGCCCGCGACATCAAGGCGATCCTGGTGGTCGTCCTCGCCGCACTGTTCCTCGCCGCCCTCCCCGGTACCCAGCTCGCCCGGGCCCGGGGCACTCTCAGCCAGTTCTTCGCTGGCTGGTCGGCATACATCTTCGCCGGCGCGTTCGCCGGCTTCATCGCCGCCTTCATCCTGTCCAACCCGAGCCTGCTCGGCGCCTTCCAGGCCGCCGGCGCCGGTGCCGGGTACGGGCTGTTCACCGGTTGGATCGTCGGCATCGCGACACTAGGCGCCTACCGTAGCCGCCCGTGACGGACAATCTGGTCCCGAAAGACCCGTGCGGCCGAGCGCCCTCCCCAGGCTCGGCCGCACGGCCGTGATTGCCCAGCCCGCCTTCGCGTCCCGCCGGTACTCCTCACCCGCCTGACAGCCCGCCCGGTGATCCGGCTACTGCGCGCTCAACGCGTCCCGGTGCAACAGGCCCGCGGGCACGCCGTCGTCGTCCACCACGATGACCCGGTCGACGCCCGCGGTGAGCATCGCCGCCAGCGCATCGTAGAGCGAGGCCTTCCGTGGTACCGCGGGGAAGCCATCCTCCACATCGGACAGCGGACGCAGCATGTGGTCGCTGATCGCGGTGACCGCGAGTCGGCGGATGCCGCGGTCGGCGCCGACGAACTCCTGGACGAATCCGGACGCGGGGTCGCCGAGCAGTTCGGCCGGCGGGGCGAACTGCTCCAGCGTCCCACCCTCGGAAAGGACGGCGATCCGGTCGCCCAGCCGGACCGCCTCGTCCAGGTCGTGGGTGACCAGCACGATGGTCTTGCGGACGTTCTGCTGCAGGCGCAGGAACTCTTCCTGCAGGCGGGACCGGACGATCGGGTCCACCGCGGAGAACGGCTCGTCCATCAGCAGCACGACCGGGTCCGCGGCGAGCGCTCGGGCCACGCCCACGCGCTGGCGCTGCCCGCCGGACAGCTCCCCGGGGTACCTGCGGCCGAACCGTGCCGGGTCGAGGCCGACCAGGTCGAGCAGTTCGTCGGCGCGTGCGGCGACGCGACGGCGGGGCCAGCCGAGCAGCCGGGGTACGGTGCCCACGTTGGCCCGTACCGTCTGATGCGGGAACAGGCCGACGTTCTGGATGACGTAGCCGATCCGGCGGCGCAGGGCGACCGGGCTGACCGTCGTGATGTCCTCACCGTCGAGCAGGATCCGTCCGGCGGTCGGTTCGATCAGCCGGTTGATCATCCGCAGCACGGTGGACTTGCCGCAGCCGGACGGTCCGATGAGGACGGCCAACTCGCCGGCGCGCACCGTCAGGTCCAGGCCGGCCACCGCCACCGTGCCGTCCGGGTACTGCTTGCGGACGCCGGCGAGAACGATGGAGGCGGCTTGGGGGGTGTCGGGAGTACCGTCCACTCATGTCCTTCCTGGCCGTGACCTACCTCGTTGAGGACCCGCCGGGCAACCCGTGGTTCTCCTGGCGGTACGTACGGGACAACGCCGGCCAGATCGAGGAGGCGCTGCGCGAGCACGTTGGCCTGACGGTCTCGGCGGTCGTCATCGCCGCGGCCATCGCGCTCCCCCTCGCGGTCCTTGCTCACCGCGTCCGGTGGCTGTCCGGTCCGATCCTCGCACTCTCCGGTGTCCTCTACACAATCCCGTCGCTGGCGCTGTTCGCGTTCCTCGCCCCGTTCATGGGAGTCAGCGCCTCGACGGTCCGCGTCGGCCTGGTGCTCTACGCGTTGCTCGTCATCGTCCGGAATGCTTTGACTGGTTTGCGCCAGGTGTCGAGCGACGCACTCGACGCCGCGCACGGCATGGGGTACGGATCGCTGGGGCGGCTGCTGCGCATCGAGCTCCCGCTCGCGCTGCCCAGCATCGTCACCGGGCTGCGGCTGGCCACGGTCTCCACGGTGGCGCTCACCACGGTCGGGGTGGTGGCCGGGCACGGCGGGCTCGGCCAGCTCATCCTCGGCGGCTTCCGGAACAACTACTACAAGGCGGAGATCTTCACCGGCGCCGTCCTCTGCGTGGCCCTGGCGCTCGTGCTCGACCTGCTGCTGGCCGGCGCCGGCCGGCTGGCGACACCGTGGAGCCGGCGGCGATGAGCGCCATCCACGACGCGTACATCTGGCTCAACGACCCGCTGAACTGGACGAACCCGGGCGGCATCCTGGACCAGCTGCGGACCCACCTGCGCCTGTCCGCACTCGCGGTCGGCGCGGCCTGCCTGGTCGCCTGGCCGGTCGGGATCGGGCTCGGCCACCGCGGCCGCGGCGGGGGGCTCGTCGTGGTGGTGTCGAACATCTCGCTCGCCGTGCCCACGCTCGCACTGCTGACCATCCTGCCGTTGACGTTCCTCGGCTTCGGTGACGCGGCGGTGGTGCTGGCCATCGCCGTCTTCGCCGTGCCGCCGCTGCTGGCGAACGCGTACACGGGGGTGCGTGAGGTGGATCCGGAGGTGCGGGACGCGGCCCGCGGGATGGGGCTGTCCGGGTGGCAGGTGCTCACCAGGGTCGAGCTGCCGCTCGCGGTGCCCTATCTGGCCGCCGGATTCCGGACGGCCGCCGTGCAGTCGGTGGCGACCGTCACGCTGGCCGCGCTGATCGGCGCGGGTGGCCTGGGTGCCTTCGTGACCGAGGGGTTCGGCCGGCAGGACATGGGCGAGGTGCTCGCCGGCGGGCTGCTCACCGCGCTGCTCTGCCTGCTGGTCGAGGCGGTGCTCGCCGCGGCCCAGCGGCTGGCGACCCCCCGTGCGCTGCGCACCCGCCGCCGGTGGGCGCTGCGCCCGCATGTCCGTTCCCTCAGCCTGATGGACGTCCCCGAGACCGGCCAGGCCGCCGATTAGGTCACGGTTTCTTGTCGTACCCGGCCGCTACGGTTGCGCCCAGTGCGGGCACCGCGTTGGCTGGAGATTGACGCGGGCGGCCAGAGAGGATTGGCTAGCTGCCCGCCGGACACGCGGCCGGGCCGCCCGGGCCGGCCGGGACACAGAAGGCGGAGCGCTCATGCGTAGAGAACGACTGGCCGTGGCTGCGGTGGCCACCGCCACACTGCTCGCGGTAGCCGGCTGCGGAGAGTCGGGGTCGTCGGGCACCCAACGGCCCGCGGCGGCGGCCAGCGGCGCCGGGTGCGCACCGGTCGCCGGCGACGCCCTGGTCGTGCTCACCGACGACAAGCACCTGCAGACCGTGGACAACGTGATTCCGGCGATCAACGCCAAGGTGTCCTCGCCGCAGCTGGTGGCGGCCCTGGACAAGGTCTCCGCGGCGCTGGACACGCCCAAGCTCATCGAGCTCAACAAGCAGATGGACGTCGACCGCAAGAGCCCCGCCGCGGCGGCGCAGGAGTTCGCCGACGCGGCCGGGCTGACCAGCGGCATCGCCAAGGGCCCGGGCGGCAAGATCAAGGTGGGCGCGGCGAACTTCACCGAGAACGAGCTGCTGGCCAACCTTTACGTGATCGCCCTGAAGGCCGCCGGGTTCGACGCGTCGACCAGCACCATCGGCAACCGGCAGCTCTACGAGCCGCAGCTGGAGCGCGGCGAGGTCCAGGTGATCCCGGAGTACGTCGGCTCGCTCACCGAGTTCCTCAACAAGAAGATCAACGGCGCGAACGCGGCGGCGAAGGCCTCCAGCGACCTTGACGCCACGGTCGCCGCGTTGCGGCAGCTGGGCGGCGAGCGCGGCCTGGCGTTCGGGCAGCCGTCGTCTGCGGCCGACCAGAACGCGTTCGCGGTGACCAAGGCGTTCGCCGAGAAGAATCAGGTGCAGACGATCTCCGACTTCGCGGCGAAGTGCTCCGGCTCCGCCACGGTGCTCGGTGGGCCGCCGGAGTGCCCGACGAACGTGTTCTGCCAGCCGGGTCTGGAGAAGACGTACGGGCTCAAGGTCGGCTCGTTCAAGTCGCTGGACGTCGCCGGACCGCTGACCAAGGACGCGCTCAGGCAGGGCACCATCTCGATGGGCCTGGTGCTGTCGTCGGACGGCTCGCTCGCGGCGAACTGACCCCACCCCGCCCTTCCTCCGCGATCTTGCAGTTGTGTACCCCAGAATAACGGGACATGTCCGTTAAATCCGGGGGCACAACTGCAAGATCGCGTTACTTGTCGATGTCTCCGACCACGAAGAACATCGAGCCGAGGATCGCGATCAGGTCGGGCACCAGGCAGCCGGGAATCAGCTTGGTCAGCGCCTGCACGTTCGCGTACGACGCGGTGCGCAGCTTCATCCGCCACGGCGTCTTCTCGCCCCGGGACACCAGGTAGTACCCGTTGACGCCGAGTGGGTTCTCGGTCCAGGCGTACGTGTGCCCCTCCGGCGCCTTGACCACCTTCGGCAGCCGTACGTTGACCGGTCCTTGGATCCGGTCGACCCGGTCCAGACAGGCCGAGGCGAGGTCGAGCGAGACGTACACCTGGTCCAGCAGCACCTCGAAGCGCGAGTGGCAGTCGCCCGCGGTACGGGTCACCACCGGCACGTCCAGCTCGCCGTAGGCCAGGTAGGGCTCGTCACGGCGCAGGTCGAAGTCGAGCCCGCTGGCCCGGGCCACCGGCCCCGACGCGCCGTACGCAGCGGCGTCCTCCGCGGACAGCACGCCGACGCCGACGGTGCGGGCCAGGAAGATCTCGTTGCGCCGGATCAGGTTGTCCAAGTTGGGCAGCCGGCGGCGTACCTCGTCGATCGCCGCCCGGGCCCGGCGGGTCCACCCGGCCGGGACCTCCTCCTTGAGGCCGCCGACCCGGTTGAACATGTAGTGCATCCGGCCGCCGGAGACCTCCTCCATCACCGCCTGCAGCGTCTCGCGCTCGCGGAACGCGTAGAAGACCGGCGTGATCGCCCCGATCTCCAGCGGGTACGAGCCGAGGAACATCAGGTGGTTGAGTACCCGGTTCAGCTCGGCGAGCGCGGTGCGCAGCCACACCGCCCGCTCCGGCACCTCCAGGCCCATCAGGCGCTCCACCGCGAGCACCACGCCCAGCTCGTTGGAGAAGGCGGAGAGCCAGTCGTGCCGGTTGGCCAGCACGATGATCTGCCGGTAGTCGCGTACCTCGAACAGCTTCTCCGCGCCCCGGTGCATGTAGCCCACGATCGGCTCGCAGGAGACCACCCGTTCGCCGTCCAGCACCAGCTTGAGCCGGAGCACGCCATGCGTGGACGGATGCTGCGGCCCGATGTTGAGCACCATGTCGGCGCCGAGCTGCTGCCCGTCGCCCGCGCCGGGAGCGAGCCCGGCCCCGGTCCCGACGGTGACCTCGCGCAGGGAGTCCGCGGTCATGTCCTGCATGGTGCCACGCCTGGCCGCCGTTCAGTCCGCGCGTCTTTTGTGCCGATCATGAGCCAAGTAACTATAGAACGGACGTTTCGCCCTGCGATGGTCATGATCCACGCAACGAAGCGGGGAAGACGGCTGTCTCGGGGCCGGGGAGGTTGCGGCCGTGGACGAGCCAGTAGTGGCCGCCCAGCCCGGCGGGGTCGGTCAGCTCCGCGGCAGCCGACGCGGTCGCCAGGGCCCGCACGTACCCGGCCGGGTCGGTCGACGCGAGCGCCAGTGGCGGCCGGGCACCGTCCACGCCGAGCGCTCGCAGCGCCTCCCGCTGCCGCACGAGTACGCCCGGCCCGAGTGAGTCCATCGCGACGTGCGCGGTGATGTCGCAGGAGCCGTCCGGCACCGGCGGCACCTGCCGGCCGCTGCGGAACCCGGTCAGCGTCCCGTACGGCGGCCGCCCGGCCGCCAGATGGCCGTAGTCCACACACACCGCCAACCCACGCTCTACTGTGGATACTGCGGCAGCCCATGCCTCGTCGCGGGTCCGGCCGACCTCCGCCCGCATGCCGGGGGACGCCCCAGCCAGCGGCCACCAGCGGCCCAGCCATTCGGCGTCCTCACCCGCGACAGCCTCGCCCAGCGCCTCCTCGCCGCTGTCCGGGTCGACCTCCACGTACCGCACCACCCCGGACGGATCCACCTCGACCACGTCGAGCGGCACGTTGTCCAGCCATTCGGTGGCCAGCAGGACCCCGGTGAACCGGCTGGGCAGGGTGTCACGCCATTCGATCGACGCGGGCAGGTCGGCCGGGCGCGGCGCGAGCTCCACCGCGGTCAGCTGGAACCGTCCGGCCAGGCGCAGCGCCGCCAGCAGCTCGCCCCGGCCCGCCCCGACGTCCACAATGTGCAGTGGATCCGGGTGGCCCAGCGCCTCGTCCACCGCTGCGACCAGCCGACGCACCGCCGCGACGAACGCGGGTGAGGCGTGCACGCTGGTGCGGAAGTGCCCGGACGGGGCGTGCGACACGAAGAACCCGCCCTCGCCGTAGAGCGCGCGCCGCATCGCCTCCTGCCACCTGAGCACCGTGGTTCACCCTTCGCCTGCCGGCCAGTGTCGTTCCGACCCTACGGGTCCACGGGGAGGCCGGGTCCGGTCCAGGCCGTGCGGGCGCTGCTCCCGTCCAGGCCGTGCGGGTGCCGCGCCGGTCTGGGCCCGGCGCGGTCTGGTCCAGGCCGTGCGGGGCCGGTCCGGTTCAGGCCGTGCGGGGGCCGGCCCGGCCACCGGCGACCGCGCCACGGGTGGCGGTGACAGTCTTCACACGCAGCGCCGGCTCGTGATGCGAAGAGGGATACTTGCCTTGCTAGCGGCCGGT
>JADGHA010000077.1 GCA_019689695.1 Micromonosporaceae bacterium
GCCATGCCCCGGTCGAGCGGACCGCGGACCTGCGGGATGAGGTGGAAGGCGGCAGCGCGGCCAGCAACAGCGCCGTGATGGCGATCGGCAGCCTGGTCAGCCGGCTCACCGGCTTCCTGCGCACCGCGGTGCTCGCCGCCGCGCTCGGGGGCAGCTTCGTCGGTGACGCGTACACCACCGCCCAGTTCTTCCCCGGCATGATCTACGAGTTCCTGCTCGGCGGGATCCTGGGCGACTTCATCGTCCCGGTGCTGGTGCGGGCCCGCAAATCGGATCCCGACCGGGGCCAGGCGTACGCCCAACGCCTGCTCACTCTCGCCGTGCTCGCCCTGGGCGTGGCCACGGTCCTCGCCGTTCTGGCCGCGCCGCTGCTCGCCGCGGCCTACTCCGGTGACGCGCCGGACGCCAAGCGGCACATGATCACCGTACTGTCGTACCTGATCCTGCCCACCATCTTCTTCTACGGGCTCTCGGCGGTCTCCGGCGCGATCCTCTACAGCCGCGGCCACTTCGCCGCTCCGATGTGGACACCGATCCTCAACAACCTGGTCGTGATCGGCACCGGCGGGCTGTACCTGCTGCTGTTCGGGGCGAAGCCGGTCCGGCCGGAGAACGTGTCCGGGGCCCAGCTGCTGGTGATCGGCGGCGGCACCCTGCTCGGCATCGTGGTCCAGTCGGTCGGCCTGTGGCCGGCCCTGCGCCGGGTCGGCTTCCGGTGGGGGTGGCGGTTCGACTTCCGCGCGCTCGGCCTGCGCGAGCTGGGCCGGCTCGGCGTATGGATGTTCTGCTACGTCGCGGTCAGCCAGATCGGCGTACTGGTGCTGCTGAACCTGTTGAACCGGGCGAACGACAGCGGCAACGTCGCGGGCCCGATGATCTACAACAACGTGTACCTGCTGCTGATGATGGCGCACGGCATCGTGGCCGTCTCCATCATCACCGCGCTGCTGCCGCGGATGAGCGCGGCCGCCCACGAGCGCCGGTTCCACGACGTCGCCGCCGACCTCTCCCGCGGCACCCGCACCTCGGCCGCGGTGCTCGCCCCGATCGCCGTCTGCTACGTGGTGCTCGCCCAACCCGTCATGATCACGTTGTTCGAACGCGGCGCATTCACCCGGGCACAGGCGATCGACGGATCCGGCGTCCTGGTCGTCGCCGGCTTCGCATTGATCCCGTTCGCGATCAGCCAGCTGCTGACGTTCGCGTTCTACTCGCTCGCGGACACCAGGACGCCGGCGGTGACCAACCTCCCGGTCGTCGGCGTGCGCATCCTGATCCAGGTCTCGGTCTTCATGGCGTTCGCCGCGTCCTTCACCGCCACCGGGCTGATGCTCGGCAATGCCATCTCGTACGTGCTCGCCGTGGTGCTCGCGGTCGTGCTGCTGCGTCCCCGGGTGGGCCGGCTCGGCGGGCGTGGGATCGCGGTCACCCTGGCCAAGGTGGCCACCGCCGCGGTCGGCGCGGGCATCGTGGGCTGGCTGGTGCTGAAGATGCTGCCCGGCGGCGACGTGACCCGGTTGACCGCCGCGATCCAGCTCGTGGCGGGTGGCGCGGCCGTCCTCACCACGTACCTGCTGCTGTCGGTACTGCTCAGGATCCGTGAGATCAACGAGGTGCTCGACCTCGTCCTGCGCCGCCTCGGCCGGCGGTGAGACCCGTGGTGGCCCGGCGACAGCCTGTGCCGGACACCGGCGACGAGCTGCGCTCGATTGCGCGGGTCAGGCGGGAAGGTGACATGTCCGCGGACCCGAGTAAGGTCGCTCTCGTCACACGCGCCGAACGCCTAGGCTTGAACCACGCCAGGCACATACCGAGGGAGGACGGGTGACCCAGGTGGGCGAAGGTCAGGACGCGGTCGGGCCCGCCCGGCCGATGACCGCCTTCGGCGCGCCGAGCGTGGGGGAGGTCCTCGCCGAGCGGTACGAGCTCGAGGAGCACATCAACGACGACAGCGTCGGCCGGCAGGTCTGGCGCGGCGTGGACATCATCCTCCGGCGGCCGGTCGCGGTGGTGCTGCGCTACCCCGGCGGCGACTCGGCGATGGAGATGCTGCAGGCCGCGGTCACCGCGAGCCGGGTCGTGCACCCCAACCTGGTCGGCGTCTACGACGCGATCGACGAGGGCGAACGCGCGTACGTGGTGCGCGAGTGGGTGGAGGGCGCGGCGCTGCGCGAGATCGTGGCGTCCGGGCCGCTGGACGCCGAGCGTGCCACCACCATCGCGCACGCGGTGGCCGCCGCGGTGGCCGCAGTGCACGCGACCGGCATGGCGCACGGCAACGTCCACCCGGGCACGGTGCTCATCGACCACGACGGCCGGGTGGTGCTGGCGGACGCCCGGGCCGACGGCACCGCCAGCGCGATCGGCGACGTCCGCGCGGTGGGTGGGGTGCTCTACTTCGCACTGACCGGACACTGGCCGCAGGCGGAGGCCGGCCGGACCGCGCTGCCCGACGCGGTGCGCGACTCCAGCGGCGCGCTCGCCTCGCCGCGGCAGAGCCGCGCCGGCGTGCCCGATTACCTCGACAAGCTCACCATGGACCTGCTCGACCCGCAGGTCGAGCCGCCCACCGCGGAGCTGCTCGCCGCCGAGCTGGGCCGGCTGGACAGCGCCGCCGACGAGCGGTTCCTCGACGACAGCGGCCCGCTACGGTTCAGCGGCGAGACCCGACCCGAGCCACCCCGGCCCACCGGGCGCAAGATTGTCATGGGTATCGCCGCGATCGCCGCGGTCTCCCTCGTGGTGCTGCTGGTCCTGGTCCCGCTGCTGACCGGTGGCTCGGACGAGACCCCGCAGGCGACCGGCGCCCAGGCCACCGGTTCACCGACCGCGGCGCCGTCAACCGGCGGCGGCGCTGACAACCCGGCGCAGAAGCTCGCCGTCAGCGGAGACCAGGTCCGCATTGTGGATCCGAAGGGCGACCGCACCGAGCTGAAAGACGCTGCACTGGTCGTCGACGGCGATACCAATACGGGTTGGAAGACCCAGCACTACCGGGGCAATCCCAAGTTCGGCGGTATCAAGCCGGGCATGGGGGTGCTGATCGACCTCGGCTCAGAGCGGCATGTCGTGGCGGTCAAGGTCGAATTGTCGGCGGCCGGTGCGTCCGCCGAGCTCCGTACCGGCACCACCGACCCGGGCAGCACCCGCGCCGGCGACCAGCAGATCCTGAGCAGGTACACCACGGTCGGCGAGCCGATCACGGACGGCGGTACCACGATGGCGTTCGGCGGCTTCGACCCGGACAAGACGTACCGGTACCTGCTGCTGTGGATCACCTCGATGCCGAAGGACGAGACGGGCGAGTACCAAATCGGCGTACAAGAGATCGAGGTCAACGGTTCCTAGCGGCGGAGCGTTATCGTGCAGCGGTGAGCGACCGGCCAGCCAGCGACGAGGAGCTGCTGCGCGCCCATGTCGCCGGAGAGCCGGAGGCGTTCGCCGAGCTGTTGCGCCGGCACCGCGACCGGCTCTGGTCGGTCGCGCTGCGCACGCTCGGCGACCGGGAGGAGGCGGCCGACGCGCTGCAGGACGCGCTGCTGTCCGCGCACCGCGCCGCCGGCCGGTTCCGCGGTGACTCGGCGGTCACCACCTGGCTGCACCGCATCGTCGTGAACGCCTGCCTGGACCGGGTGCGCCGCCGGCAGTCGCATCCGACCGTGCCCCTGCCGGATGGCACCCGCCACTTCGATCAGGATTCCGCCGGCGGTGCCGGGCCGGAGCCGGCGGCCCCGCCGGTCGACCACGACACCGCGCTGGTGGTCCGCCAGGCGCTCGCGCAGCTACCGGCCGAGCAGCGGGCCGCGCTGGTCCTGGTCGACCTGCAGGGCTACTCGGTGGCCGAGGTGGCGGAGATTCTCGGCGTCGCCGAGGGCACGGTGAAGAGCCGCTGCGCGCGGGGGCGGGCCAGGCTGGCCGTGCTCCTCGGCCACCTACGGCCAGACCCGGGTGACGCGGCGTACGGGAACCCGTCAACCGGCGGGAACGTCACATCTCAGTCCGCACGGGCAACACAGGAGGGCGGGCGGTGACGCACGGGCGCGGGGTAGACCTCGACCTGCTGGCCGACTACATCGGCGGGGCACTGGACGGCACGCCGGAGGCGGCCGCCGTCGAGCGCCTCATCGCCGACGACCCCGCCTGGAGCCGGGCGTACGCCCAGACGAGCGCCGCCATGGAAGCGGTACGAGTGGATCTGGGCACCCTCGGCGCCGACCGGGACCAGATGCCGGCCGAGGTGCTCGGCAGGTTGGAAGCGGCGCTCACCGCGGTACGCCGGCAGGAGAGCGGGACGGTCGTGCCGCTGGCTCCGCGGCGGCGCTGGGTTCGGCGGCTCGCGCCGGTCGCGGCCGCGGCCGGCGTGCTGGTCCTCGTCGGTCTCGGCGCGACCGCGCTCTGGCCGGAGTCGGGCCGGCAGGACGTCGCCACCAATGCCGGCGGCGGGGCGGCCGACCGTGCGGCGGTGCCGGACGCGGCCAAGCTGTCCGGCGGCGGGCGTGCCCCGCTGATCGCCCCGGGCGAGGGCACGTCGCAAGGATTGCGCAAGGACGCCGAGTCGGACGTTGCGCCTCCGATCGTGGCCACCGGTACCAACTACCGCCGGGAGACGGTGCGCCGGCTGACCAGCGAAGTGCGCACCAAGGCACTCGCCGCGCCGCAGGCTTCGACCCAGATGTCAGGCGTTCCCGAACCGCTACGCCGGCTCACCGACCCGGCCGCACTCTCCGCGTGCCTCGCCGCGATCAAGGCGGCGGACGCGCAACCGGCCACCCAGGTGCGCCTGGTGGATCTCGCCCGGTTCGAGGGATCGCCCGCGGTCGTCGTGCTGCTGCCCGACGTGGTTTGGGTCTCCGGCGCGAACTGTGGGCTGACCGGCCCCGACACCCGGTACAGCACGCGCACCGAGGGCAGCTAGCCAGGCGTACGCTGCGGGTTGTGCCCGGGCGGGAGTCTTGCGTGAGATCCCGCACGCCACCTCCCGCGGGGAATTTCCCGTTCGTACGATGAGTTTTGCTCTGCGCAGCGTCAATGTTTGGGAGTCGGAAGTGGACGAGGTCCGCAACCTGATCATCATCGGCTCGGGCCCGGCGGGATACACCGCCGCGGTGTACGCCGCGCGGGCCAACCTCAAGCCGCTGGTCATCGAGGGCGTGCAGTCCGGCGGGGCGCTGATGACCACCACCGAGGTGGAGAACTTCCCCGGCTTCCCGGACGGCGTGATGGGGCCGGAGCTGATGGACAGCATGCGCAAGCAGGCGGAGCGGTTCGGTGCCGAGTTCATCACCGACGACGCCACCCGGGTCGAGCTGACCGGGGAGATCAAGACGGTCTGGGTGGGTGAGACGCCCTACCAGGCACCCGCGGTGATCCTCGCCACCGGTTCGGCGTGGCGTCCCTTGGGCGTACCCGGAGAGCAGGAGCTGCTCGGCCACGGCGTCTCCTCGTGTGCGACCTGTGACGGCTTCTTCTTCCGCGGCCAGCGGATCGCGGTGGTGGGCGGCGGCGACTCGGCGATGGAGGAGGCGACCTTCCTCACCCGGTTCGCCGAATCGGTGACCATCATCCATCGGCGGGACCAGTTCCGGGCCAGCAAGATCATGGCGGACCGGGCGCTCGCCGACCCGAAGATCCGGGTGGAGTGGAACACCGTCGTCGACGAGGTGCTCGGCAAGGACGGCAAGGTCTGCGGCGTACGGGTGCGCGACGTCCACACCGGCGAGACGCGCACGCTCGACGTGACCGGGGTGTTCGTCGCCATCGGACACGACCCGCGCAGCGAGCTGTTCCGCGGCCAGGTGGACCTGGACGAGAGCGGGTATGTGATGGTGGATGCCCCGAGCACCCGGACCAGCCTCACCGGAGTCTTCGCCGCGGGCGACCTGGTCGACCACACCTACCGTCAGGCGATCACCGCGGCCGGCACCGGGTGCGCGGCGGCGCTGGACGCCGAGCGTTACCTCGCATCGCTGGCGGCCTGACCGCTGCCAGAGCATGAGCCGGCGGCCCGAGCGCTGGTCAGCGGGTGCTGGCGGCCGAGCGCGGCGAAGTTGCCAAAGGAAGCCATAGGAGAGGAAAAACCGTGGGACTGGCAAAAGTGGTCACCGACGCGAACTTCGCCACAGACGTGCTGGAGTCCGACAAGCCGGTACTGGTGGACTTCTGGGCTGAGTGGTGCGCGCCGTGCCGCAAGGTCGAGCCGGTACTGGAGGAGATCGCCGGCGAGATGGCCGACAAGGTGACCATCGTGAAGCTCAACATCGACGAGAACCCGCAGACCGCGCAGGCGTACCGGGTGCTGTCGGTGCCGACCCTCACCGTGTTCAAGGACGGCCAGCCGGTGAAGTCCGTCGCCGGCGCCCGCCCGAAGGGCGACCTGATCCGGATGATCGAAGCGGCTCTATAGCTGAGCGTCGATAAGCAGGCGCGCGGTAGTCTGCGCTGGTGACCGCGCGGCGCGGCCGGGTCCGGCGCGCGGGAGCAGGCACCTTTCGGCCGCGAGGGAGGATCAGTGTTGCGCGCGATCCGACGGGGCGATCGTGGGCCGGCGGTATCCGAGATCAAATCCATCCTGGCCGGCCTCCAGCTGCTGCCCGCCGCCGGCGACGACGAGTTCGACCACGCGACTGAGCAGGCCGTACGCGCCTTCCAGCAGAGCCGGGGCCTCACCGTCGACGGCATGGTCGGCAACGAGACCTGGCGGGCGCTGGACGCGGCCCGGTGGCGGCTGGGGGCCCGCACGCTCTACCACGCGGTGAGCGAGCCGCTGGTGGGCGAGGACGTCCGGGCGCTGCAGGAGCGGCTGCTGGAGATGGGGTACGACGTCGGCCGCGCCGACGGCATCTACGGTCCACGCACCGCGCGGATGGTCGCCACGTTCCAGCGCGAGGTCGGGCTCTCCCCGGACGGGTCGTGTGGTCCGCAGACCCTGCACGCGCTGCGCCGGCTGGGTCGCAAGGTGGTCGGCGGGCGCCCGCAGTGGCTGCGCGAGGCGGAGTTCTTCCGGCAGTCCGGCCCCGCGCTGGTGGGCAAGCGGATCGTCATCGACCCGGGGCACGGCGCGACCGACCCGGGCGTCGTGGTGCAGGACGGCGCGCTGCGCTGGACCGAGGCGGACCTGGCGTTCGACCTGGCCGCCCGGCTCGAGGGCCGGCTCGGCGCGGCCGGCATGCGGGTGCATCTGACCCGCGGGCCGCGGCCGGTGACGCCGCTGCCGGATCTGGACCGCGCCCAGCTGGCCAACGAGCTCGGCGCGGATTTGCTGATCTCGCTGCACATCGACGGGCATCGCAACCCCGCCGCGGACGGAGTGGCCACCTTCCACTACGGCACCGGCAACGGCGTCACCTCGACGGTCGGCGAGCGGCTGGCCGGGCTGGTGCAGCGCGAGATCGTGGCCCGCACCGGAATGCGCAACTGCCGGACCCACGCCAAGACCTGGGAGCTGCTACGGCTGACCAGGATGCCGGCGGTACGGGTGGACGTCGGCTACCTCACCTCGCCGGTGGACCGGGCCAGGCTGGTCGACCCGCTGTTCCGGGAGCGGGTGGCGGAAGCGGTGGTCGCCGCGGTGCAGCGGATGTACTACCCGGTCGACCAGGACGTGGCCACCGGATCGATCGACGTGCGTACCCTGCGCGCCGCCCTCTCCGCCACCACCTGAACGGCATCAACCGAGGCGTGGACGGCCACCGGGCGCCGGCGCGGCGGCCGGATCACAGCATCGAGCGGGTGGCCGGGCGTACCGGACGCAGCAGGGTCTCCGGGCTCATCGAGCCGAGCAGCCTCTCCAGCGCGTACTCCACATCGGACTTCCAGGACAGCGCGGTGCGCAGCTCCAGCCGCAGCCGGGGGAAGCGCGGGTGCGGGCGTACCGTCTTGAAGCCCACGGAGAGGAAGAAGTCGGCGGGAGCCAGGCAGCCCGAGCCGTCGCCCGGCCGGCCGGTGGCATCCGCCTCGCCGTACTTGGCGTCGCCGAACGCCTCGATCGCCTTGACCCCGCGCTTGACGAGGTCGCGCGCGACCCCCTGCACCAGCATCCGGCCGAGACCGCCACCGGCGAACGAGGGCACCACGTTCGCCGTCATCAGCAGGACGGCGTCGGCCGAGACCGGCGAGGTGGGGAAGGCCATCGAGCGGGGCACGTAGGCCGGGGGCGCGTACATGACGAAGCCGGCGGACATCCCGTCGACATAGAGAAGCTTTCCGCAGGAGCCCCACTCCAGCAGCGTCTGGGAGACCCAGGCCTCCTTCTCCAGGCCCGGGTCGCCGGCCGCACACGCCCGGTCGGCGGCCACCGGATCCAGCTCCCAGTAGACGCACTGCCGGCACGGCCGTGGCAGGTCCTCGAGCGTGTCGAGGGTCAGATTGACCAGACGTCGTGACATTGCCACGTTCCCCGTAGCGCAGGGCGCTCCAGCAAACCCACTACGGCACTCCCTATGCCGCCGCTCCGCGGCGGCTCCGTCGGCCTTCCGACAACCCCCGTCCCCCCAACTGAGGAATGCTACGCCGGAACCTCACGCCACGGGAGAGGCCGGGCAACCCGGTCACCCGAACGGGCCAATCCGGGCGGGATGCCAAGGCGGCTGGGAACCAACAGGGGCGACCGCTGAATCGCTGGTCGTCACCCAGTGGGAATGCGATGACCAGGCAAAGAGGCAGTGGCTACCATCGCACAGAACGCGCCAACAGCCCGGAGGTAAGTCTCGTGAGTATGCCGCAGGAGGGTCAGTCCGCATCGTCCCGGACCCCGGCGGCCGCACGAGCCGCCACCGGCACCACTCTCGACGACTACACCGACCGATACGCCCGGCGGGTCCAGGGCATGACGGCCTCCGAGATCCGCGCCCTCTTCGCGGTGGCGAGCCGCCCCGAGGTGGTCTCGCTGGCGGGCGGCGCGCCCTACGTCGCCGCCCTTCCGCTGGATGCGGTCGGCGAGATGCTGACCCGGCTCGTCGTCGAGCACGGCCCGACCTCCCTGCAGTACGGCATCGGCCAGGGCACCCTCGAGCTGCGGGAACGGATCTGCGAGGTCATGGCGCTGTCCGGCATCGACGTGTCCAGCGGCGCCTCGCCCGAAGACGTTGTGGTCACCGTCGGCGGCCAGCAGGCGCTCGACCTGGTCGCCCGGCTCTTCCTCGATCCGGGTGACGTGGTGCTCGCCGAGGGACCCACCTACGTGGGCGCGCTGGGCGTCTTCCAGAGCGCCCAGGCGCAGGTCGTCCATGTGCCTATGGACGACGACGGGCTGATCCCGGAGGCGCTGGAGCAGGCGATCGCCGACGTGGCGCGTAGCGGGCGGCGGGCCAAGTTCCTCTACACCATCCCCACCTACCAGAACCCGGCCGGCGTCACGCTCACCGAAGACCGGCGGGAGCGGGTGCTGGACATCTGCGAACGCGCCGGGCTGCTCGTGGTCGAAGACGACCCGTACGGCCAGCTCGGCTTCGAAGGCGAGGCACCGGCGCCCCTGCGCGCCCGCCGTCGCGACGGCGTCTTCTACCTCAGCACGTTCTCCAAGACATTCGCCCCCGGCCTGCGGGTGGGCTGGATTCTCGCCCCACATGCGGTCCGCGAAAAGCTGGTCATCGCGACGGAGGCGCAGGTGCTGTGCCCGAGCGCGTTCGCCCAGGCGGCGATCACCGGGTACCTGTCGACGATGCCATGGCAGGAGCAGCTGAAGACCTACCGCGAGCTCTACCGGGAGCGCCGGGACGCGTTGCTCACCGCGCTGGAGGACCTGATGCCGCCCGGCATCACGTGGACCCGCCCGGCCGGAGGGCTGTTCGTCTGGGCCACCCTCTCCGACGGGCTGGACGCGAAGGCGATGATGCCGCGGGCGATCAACGCGCGGGTCGCGTACGTGCCAGGCACCGGCTTCTTCGCCGACGGCAGCGGCCGGGAGAACCTGCGGCTCAACTTCTCCTTCCCGCCGCCGGAGCGGATCCGGGAAGGCGTGCGCCGGCTCGCCTCGGTCATCGAGCAGGAGATGGCGCTGCGGAAGGTGTTCGGCGCCGCGGCGGTCCGCCCGGCCGGCACCGGCACGGGGGCCTGGCGGGCCGGCGGCGGTGCGGACGCACCCGGCCCCGACTTGGCATGATCTGAGTCGTGGACGCGGACCTGAACGTTCTCGTACTCGCTGGCGGGTTGTCGTACGAGCGCGAGGTCTCGCTGCGCTCGGGCCGCCGTGTGCTGGACGCCCTGCGGTCTGCCGGGATCGACGCGCAGCTGCGCGATGCCGACGCTTCACTGCTGCCGCTGCTGCAGGCCGACCCGCCGGACGCCGTCGTGATCTCCCTGCACGGAGCGACCGGTGAGGACGGTTCGCTGCGCGGCGTGCTCGATCTGTGCGACGTGCCGTACGTCGGCCCGGATGCCCAGGGTGCGCGCCTGGCGTGGGACAAGCCGTCCGCCAAGGCGGTGCTGCGGGAGCACGGCATTCCCACTCCCGACTGGGTGGCCCTGCCACACGACCGCTTCTCCGAGCTCGGTGCGGTCGCGGTGCTGGACCGGATCGTGGACCGGCTCGGGCTGCCGCTCATGGTCAAGCCCGCGCAAGGTGGTTCCGGCCTGGGGACGGCCGTGGTCCGGGAAGCGGGCGAGCTGCCCGCGGCCATGGTGGGCTGCTTCGCCTACGACTCGACCGCGTTGGTCGAGCAGTTTGTCGCCGGGATGGACGTCGCCGTCTCGGTGGTGGACCTGGGCGACGGCCCGCAGGCGCTGCCACCGGTGGAGATCGTCCCGCAGAACGGCGTGTACGACTACGCCGCCCGCTACACGGCCGGGCTGACCACGTGGCACACCCCGGCACGGCTGGACGCGGAGACCGCGGCCCGGGTGAGCCGCACGGCGCTCGCCGCGCACACCTCGCTGGGCCTGCGCGACCTGTCCCGCGTCGACCTGATCGTGGACGCGGAGGGCGCACCGCACGTGCTGGAGGTGAACGTCTCCCCAGGCATGACCGAGACCTCGCTGCTGCCGATGGCGGTGCAGGCGGCCGGCCTGGACTTCGGCAAGCTGCTGGCGACACTGGTGGCCCGGGCCGCGGCCCGGCGCGGCGCTACGGGAAGATCGGCCGCCACTCCCGCAGGCTGACCTCGTCGTAGACGTCGGCGATCCGGTACGGGTCGGCCGCGAGCAGCCGCCGCAGCTCGGCCTCGCTGTCGGCCTCGAAGATCAGCAACGCGCCCGTGTCGTCGGCCCACGGGCCCGCGGTCACCAACTTCCGTTCCGCCAGCCGGTCGGCCAGGAACGCCCGGTGGGCGGGGCGCACCTGCAGCCGCGTCTCCTCGTTCTTGAACTTGATCTCTAGTACGTATCGCGCCACGCAGGCAACGGTAGGGCCGACCACCGGACCGGGTCAGTCGCTTGGGGCACGCGGTCGATGTATCCCGCGATACACCCGGGAGGATGGATGCATGCCGTACACGCTCCAAGACCTGCCACTCCTCGCCGAGCTGCCACCCCCCGTGCTGGCCGGGCTGTCCGCGCTCGCCCGGTACCGCCGGTACCCGGCAGGGCAGATCCTGTGCACCGAAGGCGACCCGGCCGACCAGCTCATCGTTTTACTCGCCGGAGAGGTGGTGGAGAGCGTCCGCGGCGTGGACGGCACCGAGGTAGTGCTCGCGGGCTACGGCGCGCCGGCCGGGATCGGCAAGGTGGCGCTGCTCGGCTCAGGCACCCACCCGACCGCGGTCACCGCGCGTACCGCGGTGGAGGTCGCCTACCTGCCCCGCGGGCCGCTCCTGGCGGCAGTCACCGGGCATCCGGACAGCGCTGCCCGGTTGCTCGCCGCCCTGGCGAGGATGGTCCGCGAACGGGATCAGAACCGGGTCGAGGCGGCGCTGCTGAGCGCGCCCACGCGGGTCGCCGGCTGGCTGGCTCGGCGGCTTGAGGCCGGCAGCACGACGGTGCGTCTGCCCGCCGGGCAGGCCGGGCTCGCTGCCGAGTTGGGGCTGTCCCGGGTGACCGTCAACCGAGCGCTCCGGTCACTGCGTGCGCGCGGCCTGATCTCGATCAGCGCCGCGCGGCATCCATGTACTCGACGTGGCCGGGCTGGCCCGGCGGGCCGGTGACGGCGCGGCCTGGCGCAGCCATGGCTGAACCGCGCAGCCGTGGCTGAACCGCACCGACGCCGGCGACCGGCCCGTCAGTGGCGTGGCGGCGCTGCGTCTCGGCTTGTCTGCTGACGGACCGCCGTCGAAGAAGCTGCCCCGGCGCCGCCTTCAAGGCCTTGAGGCGCCTGGCACGGGATCCCGGGTTGCCTTCGACTCATGGGGAGGCGGTGCGTCCGCCTCGGCCGGTACGTGGCCGGATTGCTCCGACTCGCTCGGGTCGGCAGTGGGCGCGGACGCATGGCCGGATACCGGTTCGGGAGGAGTGATCGGGACTGAGACGTCGGCAG
>JADGHA010000078.1 GCA_019689695.1 Micromonosporaceae bacterium
GCCCTGGGTCGGCCCGACGCTGCCGACCGGCATGCCCAGTTGCTCGCTGATCTGCTGGTAGCGCGCCGGCGGGTCGGCCAGCAACAGTCTCAGCAGGCGCTGGCAGCGCGCCGGCAGCTGCGCGAACGCCTCGCGCAGCGCCTGCCGGCGCTCGGCCCTTAGCAGCTCCTCGTCGATCGGAGTGGTGTCGACCAGCAGGGCCGCCGCTCCCGGCGCCGCCTCGTCGTGCGGGTCGAACGGCCGGCTGAGCCGCTCGGTCCGCAGCAGCCGGTAGCACTCCCGCCTGGTCGTGACGACGAGCCACCTCGGCAGGGCCGCCGGGTCGCGCAGCCGGCCGAGGTGCTCCAGGAGCCGCAGCCAGACCGTCTGGTACGCGTCGGCGGCGTCGACGCGGTTGAGCTGGCAGGCGCGTATCACCGCGAGGATGAGCGGACTGTACCGGTCAACCAGCCGCGACCACGCCCGCTCGTCGCCGGCCGCGGCCGACGCCACCAGCTCGGCTGGCGTTGCCTGCGACAGGGCGTCGACGCTGCCGTCCACCGGAGGGCCCTTCAGTTCACCAGGACGCCGTAGCCGGGCCGCCAGGGTGGGCCACTGAGCAGCGCCGCGACGGCATCGGCCGCCGAGATCTTGTGCTCGGTCATCAGCCGGGCGAGCCGGCCGGTGACGAACGGCGCGGCGAACGACGTGCCCGCCCAGCTCGCGAACCCGTCGAACCACACGGGTGGCGTGCCGCCCAGCACGAGCTGCCCCTTGACGTAGGTGCTCACCCAGGTGCCCTCCGCGCACGCGTCAACCCAGCCGCCGTAGTTGCTGTACGCCGCCGGGCGGGTCGACTTGCCGTCGAAGGTGGTCGCGGCCACCGCGACCACGTCCGGGAAGGCAGCCGGCCACACCGGACGGCTGCTCGCGGCGTTGCCCGCCGACGCCACGACCACGACGCCCTGCGGCAGGGCGGCCAGGGCGTTGGCGATCGGCATCGACGGCACGTCGTCGTGCGTGGTGCAGCCCAGTGACAGGTTCAGCAGCCGCGCGTTGCGGTCCACCCCGGCCAGCGCCCGCGTGAGCATCTCCTCGTCGCCGATCCCGGACGGGGCGAGGGCCGGCTGCGGGTCGAAGCCGACGCCCTGGGCCGACTGCCGCAGGACCCCGGCCACGAACGTGCCGTGCCCGCCTTCGAGGGCGAGCACGTCGTCGTGCGCGTACAGCGGATCCTCATCGGTGGCCGTGGGCGTGTAGGCGCCGCCCAGCCACCTGTCGTGGAACCACCAGGCTTCCTTCCAGATGCCGGTGTCGCACACCCCGACCAGCACCCCCCTGCCCTCGCCGGCACGTGCCGGGTCCGGGTGGGGCAGCGGCGGCGCCGCGGCGGGCGCGGATGCCGGGTTGCCCATGATGTTGCCGTGCCCGACGGTCACGTGGTGCGGCTGGACCGCGGGCGGCGCGGACCCTCCCCAGGACTGGGGGTCGCGCAGCCGGGTGACGATCGACGGGACGTCGATATCGGGGTCGAGCAGCAGCCGCTCGATCCCGGCGAACCTCTCGCCGACCTGCGTCGGGTAGCCCCACTCGCGCAGCCGGCCCTGCACCCGTGCCAGGTCGGCCGGCGCGGTCAGCAGCTGACCCGGCCGGTACCAGATCTCGCGGCCGGGCTCGGTGAACCGGCGGATGTTGCGGCCGGCAGCCACCGCCTTGGCGAAGGCGTCCTGGTACGGGTCCGAGCCGGCGGCGGCCGGCCGGCCGGTGCGAACGGTCAGCGGGGCGGCCGCCGCGACCAAGCCGGTGGTGGCGAGCAGGCGCCGACGGGTCAGTCCTGACACGGTTCGTCCTTTCCAGACAGTGGCGGCTTTCCAGACAGTGGCGGCAACTGTGGCCGGACGACCTTATCGCCGGCCGATTTGACCGGCAGTCGTCGATCGGACAATCTCCATGCGTGCCCACTCGTGAGCCGCCCTGCACCACCGCACTGGCCGAGTTGGCCGCCCGGGCGCTCGACACCGTCCAACGCCAGCCGGCCACCGCCGTGGCGCTCGCGGCGCAGGTGCTGTCCTGCGGCGATGCCTCCCCGGTGGAGCGGGCCACCGCCGAGCGCGCCACCGGCCTGGCGCTGCGGGAGCTGGGCGACCTGCGTGGTGCCCTGCGCCACCTGCGCCGCGCCGAGCGGGTAGCGCAGCAGGCCGGGGAGGCCCGGGTCGCGGCGCTGGCACGGATGAGCCTCGGATACGTGCTGGCCAACTCGGGCCGCAACGCGGCGGCGCTGCGCGCGGTGAGCGCGGCCCTGGCGGACCTGACCGGCGCGGACGCCGGCCGGGCCCGCATGCAGCGGGGGGTGGTGCTGCACTTCTGCGGCCGCCACCGGGAGGCCGTGCGCGACTACGACGTGGCCGTGGAGATCGCCCAGCGGGAGGGCGACCGGCTGCTGGAGGCCCGGGCCCGCAACAACCGGGGCCTGCTGCAGGCGGTCACCGGCCGGGACGCCCAGGACGACCTGGACCGGGCGGCGGACATCTTCCGCGGCCTCGGGCTGGAGCTGGCCGCCGCGGACGTGGCCTGGAACATCGGGATCGCCGCCGGCCAGCGCGGCGAGGTCAGCCGCGCGCTGCACACGTTCCGGACCGTGGAGCGGGAGTACCAGCGGCTGGCGGTGCCCCGGCCGGCCCTGCTGCTGGACCGCTTCGAGCTGCTGCTGTCCGTGCCGTTGCTGGAGGAGGCGCACGAGGTCGCCGTCCTGGCGGTCAACGAGCTGCGCCGCCGGCGGATGGACTCCGACCTCGCCGAGGCGTTGCTGGCCCGGTCCCGGGTGGCGCTGCTCGCCGGCGACCTCGACACCGCCGCCGCGACGGCCGCGCAGGCCGGCCGGCGGCTGCGCCGGCAGGGCCGGCCGGCCTGGGCGGCGCTCGCCCGCCACGTCGAGCTGCGCGCCCGGTACCTGCGCGGGTCCCGGTCCGTGGCCCTGCTGACCGCCATGACCCGTACGGCCGAACTGCTGGACGCCGCCCGGTGGTCCGGCCCGGCGCTGATCACCCGGATCGAGGCGGCCCGGGTGGCGATCGAGCGGGGCCGGACCGGGCAGGCCCGCGAGCTGCTGCAGGTGGCCGGTCGTGCCCGGTCCCGTGGGGTGGCCGTCCAGCGCACCCAGGGCTGGTATGCGGTGGCCCTGCTGCGCCGCCTCGACGGCGACAACCGGGGCGCTGCCGCGGCACTGCGCCACGGCCTCGCCGTGCTCGACGCGTACCGGGCGACCCTGGGCGCCACCGAGCTGCGCACGCACAGCGGCATGCACGGGCTCGACCTGGCCCGGGAAGGGCTGGACCTGGCCCTGGCCTCCGGGCGGGCCCGAGCGGTGCTCGACTGGGCCGAACGCTGCCGGGCCACCGTGCTGCGCATGGCGCCGGCGGCCCCGCCGGGCGACCCCGAGCTCGCCCGGGCACTGGCCGAGCTGCGGCTGGTGAGCGCCGCGCTGGAGGAGGCGGTCCTGGCCGGCAACAACGTCCAGCGGCTGCGCCGCCGGCAGGTCGACCTGGAGCGCCAGGTGCGGGAGCTGGCCCGGCGCGGCCCCGGTGGGCCCGGCGCCGCAGCCCCGCCCGGTACGGCCGGTGGCCCGCCGGTGCTGGCCCCGCCCGCCGTGGGTGAGCTGTCGGCAGCGCTCGGCGAGGCCGCCCTCGTCGAGTTCGTGGTGCACGGCGACCGGGTCCTCGCGGTGGTGGTCGCGGGCGGGCGGACCAGCCTGCACGATCTCGCCGCGGTGCCGCCCCTGGCCCGCGAGGTCCGGCTGCAGCTGTTCGCCCTGCGCCGGCTCGTGCTGTATGGCGTGTCGTCCGACGGGTACGCCACCGACCGGCACCGGGCGGCGGCCCGGCAGGCCGCCCGCAGCTCCGCCGAGGCCATCGACGCGGCGGTCCTGCGTCCACTGCGGCGGCGCCTGGGAAACCGTCCCCTGGTCGTCGTGCCGTCCGGGCCGCTGCACGGCGTGCCCTGGTCGGCCCTGCCCACCTGCGCCGGCCGCAGCGTGACCGTTGCTCCCTCGGCCGCGGCCTGGCTGCGCGCGGCCGGGCGGCCCACCCCGGCGGGCAGCCCGGTGCTGGTGGCCGGCCCGCGGCTGCCCGAGGCGGCCGAGGAGGTCGCCGCCCTGGCCCGCCAGCTGCCCGGCGCGCGGGTGCTGACCGGGGCGGCGGCGACGACGCAGGCCGTGGTCGGCGCCCTGGACGGCGCCCGGCTGGCCCACATCGCCGCCCACGGCAGGTTCCGTGCCGACAACGCCCTGTTCTCCCAGCTGGAGCTGGCCGACGGCCCGCTGACCGGGTACGAGCTCGAACGGGTCGGGCAGTCCCCGGGATGCATCGTGCTGTCCGCCTGCGAGGTCGGCCAGGCCGCCGTGCGCCCGGGGGAGGAGCTGATCGGGTTCACCACGGTCCTGCTCGGGCTGGGGACCCGCAGCCTCGTCGCGAGCCTGCTGCCGGTACCGGCGGAGCGTACGGTTGCGCTCATGCTCGACCTGCACCGGCGGATGCTGGCCGGAGCGGGCCCGCCCAGCGCCCTCGCACAGGCGCAGCAGGCGTTCGTGGCCGGCGTTGCCGGCGGCGAGGCGGACGCCGCCGGCACCGACCTGGCCACCGCCGCCGCGTTCGTGTGCTACGGCGCCGGTTGACATTGAGGTGATCATCAAGATCATATGACCTTGATGCTGCCCTGCGCCTCCAGCGGGCAGGGCAGGCTCGGATCGAAGGTGATCTGGATGGCGCTGCCGACGAAGAACCCGCCGATGGTCTGTGCGGCGATCTCCGGCGGCGTGCCCGGGGCGACCCGGTTGACGTCCTGCCCGAACACGAAGACCTTCCACACGCCGTAGATGTCCTGGCCCTGCGACCTGAGGATCCGGGACGCCAGCTGGAGGGGAAGGCCACCGGTGTAGACACCGTCGTTGGCGAGCCGGTCGTAACCGACCCCGTCGTCGGTCAGCGGCACCAGGATCATGAACCCCTTCGGGGCCTGGAACAGCGCGAACGAGTAGAGATTCGGCCCGGTGAACGGCTGGCCGTCGGGGCGGATGAAACTGGCCTCCACCCACAGCGTGCCGTCCGGTCCGCTGACCGTGCCCGGGGTGGTGACGGTCACGTCCTTGGTCACGTGGACGTTGCTCTGCTGCTCGGACACCGCGTGGTGGTACGTGGCGCCCGTGGTGATCCGTTCGTAGGCCCACTGCACGTTGGTCCGGTACGGGCGGCCGGCCCGTGGCTCGTCGAGGAACCGCCAGGACGCCCGCACCCGTTCGGCCGTGGTCAGCTCGCCGGCCGCCGGTGGGGTCGCCTCCTGGCCCCGCCAGTGCGGGTCGGCGTCGTCAGCGAGGGCCGTGGCCAGGGCCGCCGACGCGATCACGCCGCACACCCCGGCGACCGTGGTGGCGCCCTCCGCTCCGCCGGCGGGCTCGGGCCGGCAGCACTCGGTGACGACGCCGGGATCGGTCTCGTCGAACTCGCCGGAGATGCCGACGTCGAAGGTGCCGGCGCCGCTGGCCGCGGCGATGATCCCGACGATCGCCGCCACGATGAGCACGACCAGGGCGATCACCTTCCACCACGGATCGGCGAAGGGCAGCTCGCCGTGGGTGCCGGCGTACGCGGGATTGGGGTGCCAGACCATGGTGAGCCCGGTCGGCACGTACGGCCCCTTCCACGGCCGCTTGTTGTCGCCCGGCAGATCGCCCGGCGACCAGCCGCCCTTGGCCGGCTTGATCACCGTGACCCCCGAGACGTCCAGGCGACCCTCGGGGATGGTGCAGGAGTAGGTCTTCGTCGTGGCGTCGTAGCGGGTCTGCGAGACGAAGATCTGGCGGATGGAGCGGGCCGGGGTGTAGCCATCGGCGCGGGCCACGAAGCTCACCATCGGCTTGCCGGGCGTCGCGTGCTGGAAGTCGGCGGCCCAGGAGACGAGGACCGAGGCCCCCGCCGGGATCTTCGCGAAGGTGTACGTCTGCGCGGTGACCACGATGCCGGGATCGCCGATGCTCTCCAGGTACAACGTCACATTGGTGAGGTCTGCACCGCTGGTGTTGGTGTAGTGGCAGGCGATGCGCAGCTTGTACAGGGCGTTGTCGAAGATGCCGTCGGGCAGCATCACGTTGGTCACCGGTTCGATCGCGAACGGCCGGGTCTGCACCGCCATCGGGGTTGGGGCCATGTCCGCCTACCCCCCGATCCCGACGAGCGACACGCCGCCGAGGACCTGCTGGTCCTGCCGCTCGACGAGGCGCAGGAGCTGGTACTCGTCGGGACCGAGCCGCCCGGTCGTGCGGACCGTGACGTACACCGGGATGCTCTGCCCGGGCGGGACGGTGACGTCCAGCACCGGCTCGCCGATGTCCCCGCCCGGCTCCGTGGGCTTGAGGGACAGGCCCACCCGGAACTGCGGCTTCGTCACCGGCCTGGTCTGCTGCACGCCGAGCGTGGCGAGTGCCTCCTCGGGCAGCTCGCCGCCGATCTCGGCGGTGAGCCGGACGCGCTGAGTCTCCTGCTGGCCGCCGCCAATGCCCACCATGAGGTGGAAGTCGGACTTCAGCACCTTGAACACCGTGAGGTTGCGCTGGGCGACATTCGGGTAGGCGGGCGGGTCGACCAGATCGGGCAGGGACGGGTCGTCGGGCATCGACGCCACGGCCACGAGGCACTCATGCCCCCCGTTGACGAACTCCACCTTCCACGGCACCAGGCACAGCACGTCCTGGGTGGCGCCGGCCGGGATGTCCGCGTACGCCGTACCGATGAGGTGGATCGTGCTGAACCGCATCCGGGTGGAGGGGTTGGCCCAGTAGAAGCGGACCTGGGCGCCGAAGGCGTCGTCGCGGCCGGTGTTGGCCACCCGGGCCCAGACGAACGCGATGTCGCCGGCCACCGGCTGGCCGGGCGGCCCGTTGGGGTCGGAGCCCGGCACGGCCCAGATGTCCGGGCTTTCGTACCAGTGCGGCGTGCCGTCGCGAATGAGCAGTTGCGCACCGCTGGCGGCCAGCCGCATGCGCGGAGCTTGCGGCGCGGGGGCGCCGGAGGGGACATTCGTGGCGTCGTCGGCGGCCGGCAGGCCGAGCGCGCCGAGGGCGGCGGCGGCCAGCGCCGTGCCGCCGGACATCCGGATGATGTCGCGCCGCGACAGCGACAGCCGCACTGGTTCGTTACTCATCGTGTCCTCCTGTTCGAGGCCACCGGTGCGCACCGGCCAGGGTCGGCCGGCGCCGGTGGTCCGTACGAGGGAAGAGGAGCCGACCGCCACGGGGTTGATACCGCGCGGCCAGAACTTTTCCGGCCCACCCGGGCGCGGCGGCGGGCGGGCGCTGCGGACTCGCCCGGGACCTGGACCATGTCTGCTGTCATCGCGTATGGTGCCGGCCGGCGGCTATCTACCGAAGGTGCTGGATGTCAGGAACGTTCCGAATAGCGCCTGCGCACCTGGGTCTGCGCCGGTACTGGCTGGCCCAGGGCGAGATGGACGGCGGGCGGTTCGAGGTGGCGGACGGCAACCTCGATGTCAGCTTCGTCCGCGCCCGGATGGTCGATGTCGACTTCTCCGGGCTACGGTTCTCCCACTTCGTGGCGTACGACTCGGTGTTCGAGCGGTGTGACTTCTCCCGGACCGCGTTCGACCATGCCTCGATGGGTGCCACCGGCCACGGTGGACGGCAGTGGGACGGGCGGACCTGGCCGGTGACGGTGTACCGGGAGTGCCGCTTCACCCGCACTCGCCTGCTCCCGGATACCTTCTGGGGCAATGCCCGGTTCGAACGATGCGTGTTTGATGGCGCCCGCCTTCGCGGCTTCTACGCCACGCACGAGGCGCAGTTCGTCGACTGCACATTCCGCGGCAAGATTCACGACGTGAACTTCTGGGGTACGCCCACGGGGCACACGTCCGCGCTCGGCCGGGATCGCAACGCCTTCACCGGTAACGACTTCACCGGCGCGGAGCTGATCGGCGTCTCGTTCAGGCACATCGACCTGTACGCCCAACGGTTTCCGGGCCTGCCTGGCTACGCCGTTCTCGACCGGGTCGATCAGCGGGTGGCCGCCGCGCTGGCTGCCATGACCGACTGGCCGGCCGAGATCAAAACCGAGGCGGCGGAATATCTGCGAATCTCTGTCGAGTTCGCGATCGCGTACAACGACGGGCACGCCCTGGTGTCACACGACTGGATCGGCCGACGGCTACCACCCGATACCCGCGACCAGATCTTCTCGCTGCTCGTCAACTACAGCGACGACCAGCAGTAGATGTCCCGACCGGAGGCCGCCGCCGAACGGGCCAGGTCTCGCAGCTGGACATACCGATCGGCCTCGTGTTCGTCCAGCAGCTCATCCTCCGCGTACTCGGCCAACCGGTCGTCGGTTACGCCAGCCAACGCCTGGGTCACCTCCGGTCGCACCCGTGCCAGCCACGGCCCGCCGGCCGCGGCAGAGACCACGATGTCGTCACCGAATTCGCTGGGATCCCGGCCGGTCAGCTCCGCGACCCGGTCGGCCATCCCGCCGATCCACCCCTTGCAGTCGACATGGGGCCAGCCGATATTCGCCGGTCCCAAGGAAAGATCGAGCCGATCCAGCTCCACGCTCGACGCCGCGAAGTAGTCAACGAGAACGCCCAGGGCAAGCGACAGTAGCGGCGATCGGACCCGGCCGCGAGCGGGGGCGTTCGTCGCTGGCGGCCCGCGCCGGTCAGGACACCAACTGGGTGATTTTGGCAATGAGATCGACGACCGGAGCGCCTGCGTCCGCCGCTCGCTTCGCGGCGCTGAGCAAACCGTCGATCGCCCGGCGCCAGCGGGCAGGCTTGTTTTCGCCGGAGGTCGCCAGGTTGGTGACTTCCTCGAGGTCGTGTGCGGCGAGTTCCGCCTCGTCCTCAGGCAGGGTGGCGCTCATCGTCGCCACGGCCTCCGCCAGATTGGTCAAGGCGGCGGCAAGCTCCGCAGTGGGCGCCGACGCGGCCGTGATCACCGTTCGTTCGATTCTGTCGGCGATCATGACCGGGGCATGGAACACCCCGCCGCTGATGCTGATGGTCCTGAAGTTCACCGTAGCCACTTCCATTGTGGTGGTTGACCTGGTATAGCCCAGCCGGTCCTGGATCTCTCGTAGCTCCCGACGTGCCCGGATCACCGATTCCTCCACCGGGCGCAGCCGCTGCGCTGCCTCGATTATCCGTTGTCGCGCGGCGTCCTCCTGACCGGTGATCAGGAGTCCTTCGATGGTGCGTGCCTCGTTGGTCAATGTCTCGCCCAGCTCCTCCAGACGGGCGAAAAGGTCACCGTCGGCGGTGGCGAACTGCCCGAACACATGGTCGGCCTCGGCGAGCAACTCGGGCGAGGCCACCGCCTGCAACGCCTCGCGCAGCCCACCCACCCTGGCGTAGATGCGTTCGATTCGGGTACAGCTGCCACGTCCATTGTGGATCTGTTCCAGGAGGCTCTGCCGAGCCAGCCGATGGTAGGCGGCGTGGTCGATGGCCGTACCCGTGCCGGTGTCACGGACGGCAGACATGAACTGAGCGAGCGCAGTGTTGACCGCCTCGTAGGTGACACCCACCTCGTCAAGTGCGGTGATCAGGTCGCTCGTGTGCCGGTTGTCGTCGAGCAGCAGGTCACCAAGCTGGCCTGCTCGGCGCGTCAGGTCCCGCAGTTCGCTCACCATCTGCTGGGACCGCTCGACGAGCCACGGGTAGCCCAGGTTGTAGCCCGTGTTCTGAAACAGCCGGCCATGGCGGCGAGCGACGAACCTGTGCAGCACACGTACGAGCCGGTCGAGTTCGGGGTGACGCCCGCCTGTCCAGTCATGCAGATCGACGGGCGCCAGCCGACCGGAGAGGGCGGGGAACGCCGCTTGCCCGAGCCGGACCGGAACCAAAAGGCCGGCGGTCAGCGCACGCTCAGCCAGCTGCCCGGCGTGACCATCACGGCCCGGGTCGACCTGGTCAGGCGCTGGTGGGTCGCCCACCACCAGCACGATGGCGGCGGCGGTGTCCATCATGTGCAAACTGCCGGTGGGCGGGATCGCTTCGTCGCCCCGCAACCCGACGATGACATCGATTCCGGACCGGGCTACCTGGTCAATGAGGAGGTCGAGTCGGTCCGATGAGCCGATGCTGATCACGAACACGTGCCCGTTAGCCATCGTGCGGCCCTTTCCCGGCCGGTGCTGGCCGATCGTCTCTCACCTCTGTTACTACGCTGGCGGGGTGACCGGTAGCCAGCCCCGCGGAGACATCCGACCACCGAGGCTCGACGCGGACGAGAAGACGACCCTGACGGCCTTCCTGGACTATCTGCGCGAGGCGGTCGCGGCGAAGGCCGCCGGCCTCACCGACGAGCAGGCCCGTACGCCGGGCGTGCCGTCCGGCACCAGTCTGCTCTGGCTGGTCAAGCACCTCACCGCGGTCGAACTCGGCTGGTTCGTCTGGGGGTACGCGGGCGAGGAGATGCCCCGGCCGGACCTCGACGCGCCGGTCACCGAACCGGCGGCGCAGCTGATCGCCGCGTACAAGGCGGCGGTGGACCGCAGTAACGAGGTGATCGCCGGCTGCGCGGACCTGGACCGGACCGGCGTACGAGGGCTGCGGGAGTCCGCGCCCCCGCCGTCCATGCGCTGGCTGCTCGTGCACATGATCGAGGAGACCGCACGGCACGCCGGGCACGCCGACATCCTCCGCGAGCAGATCGACGGTTCGGTGGGCCGTTGACTGGGTCATCGGGGCCAGCGATCGAACCACGCGTGGCGTGCGGGCATCGTCCGTGTCCGGCCGAACAGGTGGCTATCCTGCCCGAAATGGACGGTCGCAGGGGAGCGTGCCGTGGGCAGCTGGGGACCGGGCCTCTTCGATGACGACACGGCGATGGACTTTGTCGACGGCTTGGCCGACCTGCCGGTCATCGACGTCATGCCTGAGCTGCTGAGGGCCATCGACCAGCTCGCCTCGCACGGCGCTCGGGACTACGGCCGGTCAGTCCGAGGGCTTGCCGCCGCCGCGCTTCTGGTCGGACGTTGGCCGGACAGGGCGAAGGATTGGGCTGTAAGGGCCATTCCGCCGCCGACGCCAGAAATAGCCGCCGACGCACTACGAGCCATCGACGCGGCGTACGGCGATGACGCGATCCTCACCGAACTCACAGCTGAGGCCGGCACCCTCGCGGAGCACCTGGCCGCGATTGAGCCAATTCGGCAACTGCTTCGCGCAGCCATCTTCCCGCCACAGCAAGAGAGCCTGTTCTAGAAGCGCGGCAGCGTCCAGTTGCGCCGGCAGCAGCCTCATACCTGCGACCGGTGACAAGGCCCGGCGTCCGGCTGCGATTCGGGCCAGGCTCCACGCTCGGGGACCTGCTGTATCCGCCCTTCGGGATACTCGCAAGCGGCCCCGCATGCAGCTGCCTGCGCATCCCTATCGCAGGAGCTTCATGAACCGTGCCGATCGCTCACAGACATCCTCATATCCATGCCTACGGTAGAGGCGATGGGCATCGTCCCGCCTGCGGCTACTCGTAACTTCCATGCGAAGGCAGCCCAGCTCCCGAGCTCGAGCCTCAGCGGCCTCGACCAGGCTCCGCCCGATGCCCTTGCCGCGGTACCCCTCGTCGACCACCAACGCAACGATGCGAGCCCATTTGCCGGTCAATTCGAGCAGCGGGCTCACGTGCACAGCCACGACTCCGATCAGTTCTCCATTGACGTCGGCACCGATCAGAACGCTCGCCGGGTCATCGAACCAGTACGTCAGCCGCTCCATCACCTCCGGCTCCGCGACCGGGTAGCCAAGTTGGGTCAGCAGCACGGCCAGGCGAGCCGCATCATCGCGACGCAACAACCTCAGCTCAACATTCATCTCAGCAAGTTTGGGCTAAGCCGCTGGTATACACCAGAATCCGGGCGTACAGGTCGATACGCTCAAGCGCCTGGGCGAGAGCCTGGGATGAACTGCTGTACTGACCTGCTGTACCGGCATGACAAAGGCCATGTCCGTCGATGTGACATGGCCTTTGAGCTGGTCGGGGTGGCCGGATTTGAACCGACGACCTCTTCGTCCCGAACGAAGCGCGCTACCAAACTGCGCCACACCCCGAGCGTGCCGAGCAATACTAGCCGACTGCCCCCAGCGTGCAACCAAGGTATCCCACCTAGCGGAGATCAGCGCGGGATGAGGGTGAGGATCGACGCCTCCGGCGGGCAGGCGAACCGGACCGGGGCCGTCGGGTGCGTGCCCAGCCCCGCCGACACGTGCAGCCACGCCTTCGAACCGGGCCACCGGTGCAGACCGCGAGCCATCCGCCGGTCCAGGCCGCAGTTGGTCACGAGGGCGCCGATGC
>JADGHA010000079.1 GCA_019689695.1 Micromonosporaceae bacterium
GCCGGTCACCTGGTCCAGGTCGGGGTCGTGCACCGGGCTGGTCTGCGCGGAGGGCGGCGGCGCGGGCACCGGCCTGGCCGCCGGCGGCGCGGGGGCGGGCGGCTGGTTCGCCGAGCGCGACTGGCTCGTCGAGGGCGGCTGGCTCGTCGAGGGCGGCTGGTTTGCCGAGGGCGGCTGGCTTGACAACGGGCGGCGCAGCCGGCGGCGCCGGCGTTCGACCTCGGCCATGCCCCCGACGTTACCGCAGCAGCAGCGCAACCCTTCTATGTCCTCTGCGATGCCGGCTCGGATCGGGTAGTTCCTACCGGGTCGCCTGCGCCGAGTAGCCAGATCGGGGAGAGCCGGCGAGCGTTTTCCCTTCGCGGCTACTCTCGGGGTAGGCATCGTTGGCTGGGGGAGTTGATAGATGTCAGACCCGTGGGCGACTCCGGAGGTACGGCGCACCGATCCTCGTCCCGTCGCACCCCGTGGCGCGTTTGCCCGCGGCGTAGCGCAGGTCGGCGTGTCCCGGCCGCGGTTCGACGACACCACGCCTGCCCTCGAGCCGCCGGTCGGGTACTGGCGCGACGACGCCCGCGTGCCGGTTCGACCGCAGCTTCGCCAGCTCCGCGTCGGTGGGGAGTGGACGACCATCGGCGCCATGTTCGCCTTCGTCTGCTGGGGGATCTGGGCGATCTCCGCGCGGGGCAGCGACATGGGTGCGCTGACGATCTCCCTCTTCCTCGTGCTGCTGATCGCGGCCGGCCTGTTCACTCTGCTGCGCCTGCTCGGCCGGGTGGTGCTGGAGCGCTCGCTGGGCCTGACCCGCCGTGGCGCCCGCGGTTCCCACCTGGCTACCGCGCTGTTCCTGGTCGCCGCCGGCATCGCCTACCTCGGCCAGACCCCCTGGGTGGTGGACGCCTGGACCTGGCTGAAGGCCCAGTTCTGGTAGAGCATGGCTCATGCGACCGGAGCCCGGACAGGTTCTGCACTTCTCCGAAGACCCCACGATCACCCGCTTCGTGCCGCACGTCGCGCCGACGTCGGTGCTGCCCGAGCCGTACGTCTGGGCCGTCGACGCCGACCAGGCGCCGTCGTACTGGTTTCCGCGGCAGTGCCCGCGCGCGATGGCCTGGGCCGTCCCCACCACCACGGCAGCCGACCGCGAGCGCGTCATCGGGCCCGGTTGCGGCGAGCGGGTCCACGCGATCGAGTACGGCTGGCTCGATGCGCTGCTCAACGTCCGGCTGTACGCCTACCGGCTGCCTGCTTCCGCGTTCCGGCCGATTGGCGAGCCGGTGCCGCATGCCATGGTGGCGACCGAGCCGGTCGATCCGCTTGGCCCCGCCGAGCCGGTCGGGAACCTGCTGCGGCTGCATGAGGAGGCGGGCATCCAGCTACGGCTGTTGCACAATCTCTGGCCGTTCTGGGACGCGGTGACCGCCAGTACGGTCCAGTTCAGCGGCATCCGCCTGCGTAATGCCCGCCCACGTCCCTGAGCTGGTCGTTGCTGCGGGCCTGAGCAGGATCGCGGGCAGCATCACGAGGACGGCGGTGACCATGGCAAGCAACGGGAACCCGCCGCGGCCGTACAGCACAGTGGCGCCGAGACTGGCCGTGGCGGCCACGCTCCACACCGCGGCGTCGACGGCGCCCTCCACCCGCAGGCGCCCGGTGGCAGCCAGTCCTCGGGTCAGTTGGCCGCTGCCGCCGATGAAGCACAGGTTCCAGCCGTACCCGAGAAGGAAGAAGCCCGCGGTCCGCGGCGCCGGCTCGGCTGCTGCGGCGGCGAGCGCGGCGGCCGCGGCCAGGGTGAGCAGCCCGGCGAGCATGACCGGCCGCGGTCCCAGCCGGTCCAGCAGCCGTCCGGTCGCGGGGGAGAGGGCGAACATGCCCACGGTGTGCGCGGACAGTGCGGCTCCGACCGAGCCGAGCCCGTGGTGGTGCAGGTGCATATCGAGCGGCACCGCCGTCATGACCAGGACCATGGCCAGTTGAGCCGTTCCCATCACAGCCAACGCGGTACGCGCCGCCGGGGCGAGCATCAGCTCCCGCAGTGGCGCTGCCTCCACGGACGCCTGCGGCCGCAGCCGCGGCGTGCCGGCCGCGGCCAGCGCGGCCAACCCGCACGCGAGCAGGGCCAGCAGGAAGGGGCCGGTGAGCGCCCGCCAGCCCACGGCGGTCGCGAGCCTGGTGGCCGGGTCCAGCAGCAGCGGCCCGCCCACAGCGCCGAGCGTTCCGGCCCACACGACGCCGCCGATCGCGAAACCGTGCCGGTGCGGCGGGTAGAGCTCGGCGGCCACGTACCGCGACAGTTGCGCTGCCGCGTTGCCCAGGCCGAGCAGCAGCATCCCACAACTGAGACAGGCCGCGGCCGCACCGGCAACGCCAGCCGCCGCACCGGCTACGGCGGCGGCCGCGACGACCGAGCCGGCCATCGCGGCGACGTACCCCAGAAGCAGGCCCGCTCGCCGGCCCCACCGGTTCATCAGCCGGCTCAGCGCGAGAGCGCCTGCACCGGTACCGATGACGGCGGCCGCGTTGGGCAGCCCGCTCCACTCTGGACCGAGCTGCTCAGCCGCGGCGATCGTGCCCACCGCGCTGGTGGACGCCATCGCCGCGGTCATGACCGCGGCGCCGGTGAACAGGGCGGGCATGGCCCGGGAGGTGGTGGCTGACATAGATCAAACGCTAGAAAGGCGAGCTGGTGACCTGAATGCCCGGCTGATAGAGGATAGGGGCGATGAGGTTTACGATCAGCAGGAAATCTGTGGTGAAGGGTTATAGATGAGCAGACCGCTCGATCAGACCGACTGGCGGATCCTCGCCGAGCTCCAGCGCGACGGCCGGCTCTCCTTCAACCAGCTCGCCCGCCTGGTCAACCTGTCGCCGCCCTCGGTGGCCGAACGCGTGCGGAGGCTGGAAGAGGCGGGCGTCATCAGCGGGTATCGCGCGGTCGTGGATCCGGCCCGCGCGGGCCTGCCGCTGACCGCGTTCGTCCAGATGCGGTGCGCCCACGGGCGCTGCCTGCTCAAGACCACGACCGCGGACGACCTGCCCGAGGTGGTCGAGGTGCACAAGCTGAGCGGCAGCTCATGCACCATGCTCAAGGTGCGGGTCGCCTCCATGGCCCACCTCGAAGGGCTGCTGGAACGCCTCGGCCAGCACGGCGAGATGAACTCCCACGTGGTGCTCTCCACGCAGTACGAGGGCCGCCCGGTCCAGCCGCCCCAGCCCGAAGGTCGTCCGGTGACGGTGAGCGAGGGCTGGAGCCGAGGGCGTGATACGACGCGATGAGGGTCTATATCTTGAGGAGCTAGTTGTTACCGGGGCCACAACAACTGTCAAGATCAGACCCAGCTGGTTTGTCGGACCCCGTCGCTAGACTCGCCGGCCGTGACGGTGCGCAGCTGGTGGTCGGGAATCTCCGCGGACCTGCCGCGGCCCTTCTGGGTGCTGGTGGCGGGCACCTTCGTCAACCGGGTCGGCTTCCTCGTCCAGCCTTTCCTCGCGCTCTACCTGGCCGGTCCACGCCAGCTGACCCCGAGCACCGTCGGCGTCGTGCTGGCCTGCTTCGGGGCCGGTTCGTTCGTGTCCCAGATCATCGGTGGCTACCTGGCCGACCGGGTAGGCCGGCGGGCCACGCTGGTGCTCGGCATGGTCGGCACGGCCGCCTGCTTCATGGCGCTGGCCTCGGTGCGCCAGCTCGCGCTGATCGCGGTGGCCGCGACCGTGACCGGGCTGCTCCTGGACGTGTACCGGCCGGCCATGTCGGCCGCGGTCGCCGACCTGGTGCCTGCCCAGGCCCGGCCGCGGGCGTTCGCGCTCATCTACTGGGCGATCAACCTCGGGGTCGCGGTGGCCGGGGTGCTCGGCGGCGTGCTCGCCGACCGCTCCTACTGGCTGCTGTTCGCTGTCGACGCGCTCACCTGCCTCGCCTTCGCCCTGATCATCGCCCGCGCGGTGCCGGAGACCCGGCCGGAGGCCACCACCGGCGAGCCGGGCAGCTACCGGCGGGTGCTGCGGGACGGCATCGCCCTCGGCCTGTTCGTCTCCATCCTGCTGGGCAGCCTCGTCTATGCGCAGCAGGTGGCCGCGCTGCCGCTGGCGGTGCGCGACAGCGGGCTGAGCGCAAGCGACTACGGGCTCATCTACGCGGTGAACCCGGTCGCCGTGATCGTGGCCCAGCCGCTGGTGCTGCGGCTGGTGGACCGGCTGCGCGTGGTGCCCACCCTGGCCGCCGCCGAGCTGGTCCTGGGCATCGGGTTCGCGCTGACCGCGTTCGCCGGCTCGGTCGGCATGTTCGCCCTCACCGTGCTGATCTGGACGCTCGGCGAGATCGGTTTCAACGCGGTGGGGCCGGCGCTTCTGGCCGAGATCGCGCCGCCGGAGCTGCGCGGCCGCTACAACGGGCTGATCGGCATGGCGTTCGGTGGCGCGTCCCTGCTCGGCCCCGTCGCCGGCACCTGGCTGTTCGGCGTCAGCCCGGGGCTGCTCTGGACGACCTGTCTGGTCACCGGTGCCATCGCCGCCGTGGTGGTCCTCGCTCTGGCGCCGGGCATCGCGCGGCGCCGGCGGGCCGCGGTCGCGGCGCCCGAGGCGGCGCAGGTGGCACCGAGCCCCGCTTAACGGCCGGCGCGTTGAGCCGGCGGTCGCGCCGTGGGATCGTAGGGGACCATGCGAGCGAGGAAGGCCTGGCACGGCGTCCTTGTGGCGACCGCGCTGCCGATGGACGAGCGGCTCGGCGTCGACCTGGACCGGTACGCCGAACACGTGCGCTGGCTTGCCGAAGAGGGCTGCGCCGGGGTCACCCCGAACGGGTCACTGGGCGAGTACCAGGCGCTGACTCCCGACGAGCGGCGGGCGGTGGTCCGCACGGCGGTCGCCGCCGCGCCGGAGGGGTTCACCGTGATGCCGGGCGTCGCCGCGTACGGCGCGCTGGAGGCGTGCCGGTGGGCCGAGGACGCGGCCGAGGCCGGCTGCCACGCGGTGATGCTGCTGCCGCCGAACGCGTACCGGGCCGACGAGCGGGCGGTTGTCGAGCACTACCGGGAGGTGGCCAAAGTCGGGCTGCCGGTGGTCGCGTACAACAACCCGATCGACACCCGCGTCGACCTGGTGCCCGCCCTGCTGGCGAGGCTGCACGGCGAAGGGCTGATCGTCGGGGTGAAGGAGTTCTCCGGCGACGTGCGCCGCAGCTACCAGATCGCCGAGCTCGCCCCGGAGCTGGACCTGCTGGTCGGGGCCGACGACGTGGCGCTGGAGCTGGCCATCGCCGGGGCGTGCGGCTGGATCGCCGGGTTCGCCAACGCCCTGCCCCGCGAGTCCGTCGAGCTCTTCCAGGCCGCCGCCGCGGGAGACCTCGCCACCGCGCTGCCGCTCTACCGGCGCCTGCATCCGTTGCTGCGCTGGGATTCCAGGACCGAGTTCGTGCAGGCCATCAAGCTGACGATGGACATCGTGGGCCGGTACGGCGGTCCGTGCCGGCCGCCGCGCCTGCCGTTGCCCGCGGAGCAGGAACGCCTGGTCCGGGCCGCCGCCGAGCGCGTGCTCGCGGCCTGACCATGCCCGCGGCCTGACCGTGCTCGCAGCCTGGCAGTGCTCGTGGCCTGAGCGGGGTCAGGCCGCGGCGGCGGTCACCGTGGCGAGCGCCTCCCGGACCGCGGGCGCCACCTCCTCGGCGAACAGCTGCGATTGCCGTTCCCGGTCGCCGGTCGGCCAGTAGATGAAGGTGTTCATCTGGTAGTCCGTGTAGAGCTTGGTGAGGGTGTCGACCCACCGCTCGACCGGGCCGTGGAAGGCGTCCCGGTCCGTTGGCGTGATCAGGCCCATCACGTTGTAGAGCCGGATGATCCGGTCCGGGTCGCGCCCCGCCTGCCGCGCCGCGATGCTGATGATCTCGTTGAGCTCCGGCAGCCGGGCCGGCGGGGCGTACGGTGCGGAGACCGACCAGCCATCCGCCTTGGTGCCGACCAGGGTGACCGAGCGCGGCGCGATGACGCCCAGCCAGAGCCCGATGTCGTGCGCCGGTCGGGGACCGGGCTGCATGGACGGGACCCGGTAGTGGGCACCGTGGTAGTAGAAGGGTTCGCCGGCCCAGCTTGCCCGGATGATGTCCATCGCCTCGCTCAGCGCTCGCCGGGCCTGGCCGGGCGTGCGCAGCGGGCCGCCCATGCCGGCGATCGCCTCACGGAAGCCGCCCGCGCCGAGGCCCAGTTCGAAACGGCCGCCGCTGAGCACGTCGATCGACGCGGCCTGTTTGGCGAGCATGGCCGGCGGCCGCAGGGCCAGGTTGGCGACGTTGGGGAACAGCCGCACCCGGCTGGTCCGGGCGGCCAGCCAGGTGATCTGGCTGAGCGTGTCGACGAAACCGGAGTTGTACGGATGGTCCTGGACGCCCACATAGTCCAGCCCGTTGGCGTCCGCGATGCGGGCAATGCGCGCGGCGATGTGCAGGCCCCCGGTGTTGGGATCCACGTTCAGGCCGAACCGCACGGGTTGTGGCATGGCTGTGCTCCTCATCAGGTCTCGGGCGGGACGGGTCAGTCCTCGGTGATGCGGTTCAGAGCCGCGGACAGCAGGTCCTGCTCCTCCGGCGAGAGCCGGTCCAGCAGCGCCTCGCGGATGGTCTGCACCTGCACCGGCACCGCCGCGTGCAGAAGCTCCTGGCCGGCCGGGGTGAGCGCGATCAGCACGCCGCGGCCGTCGTTGGGGTCGCCGGTGCGGGTCAACCAGCCGTGCTGCGCCAGCCGTGCGATCATCCGGCTCAGGGACGGCTGGGTCAGCCGGACCACCGAACCGAGGTCGCTGAGGCGCAGGCCCGGCGGTGGCGCGTGGTCCAGCCGGAGCATGACCTCGAAGTCGTTGATGCTCAGCCCGCAGGCACGGGACAGGGCCGCGGTGAGGCGCTCGGCCACTCGGGCGTGCGCGCCGCTCAGCGCCGTCCACGCCCGCGCGCAGGCGTAGGCGTCGGTCTGCGTCGTGGTGCTCATGGTCACTCCTCGGTGCGCGGCGCACCGGGCCGCCGGGCGCGGCCTCGGCCGCCAGAGCGCACATGCCCAGATCCCCGCGGATCATGTCTGGGATCCGGATCATGCATTGTCATGACGTTTTCCAGCTAACTTCTTGCGCTCGCGGCTCCTGCGGCGTTGTCTGAACGTAAGGGGACAATCGCTGCCAGTGCGCCGCACCGCCGCCGCTCGGCGCGGAGCTGGACAAACGCCGGGGTAGAGCCATGCCTGAACTGCCGCCGGACGGGCTGAGCATTGCCGTCGAAGTCGCGCGGATCGCGTCCACACCGGGTACCTCCGTGGAACACGCCGCCATGCTGCTGGAGCCGCTGCGCCGGCTGGTGCCGTTCCAGGCCGCCTCGATCATCGTGCACGACATCTCCGGGCGTACGCGGACGCCTTTGGTGACGTACGGATATGACGACGCGACGCTCGGGTACCTGACCGCTCCCGAGCATGTGGACGAGATCAAGCTGCTCGGCCTGGGCAGAGCCCGCCGGCCGATGCGGCTGAAAGACCTGCCGGTACCACGGGACCAGGTGCGCATCTGGGTGGAGTTCCTGGAGCCAGCCGGGTTCAAGGAGGCGCTCACGGTCGGGCTGTTCACCTCGGACGGGCGGTACCTCGGGATGCTCTGCCTCGGCACCGACGATCCGGACCAGCCGACGGTGGCCGCCCGCGACATGCTCGCCGAGCTCGCGCCGGTGATCGCGAACGCGGTGGACCCACTGCGCTCGGTCGTGGTGGCCGCCCAGATGGTGCACGGCGCGGTGGCCGCGGTCGCGATCACCGACCACGGCGAGGCGCTGCCGCTGCCGGGACTGGCCACCCACCCGTTGCTCGCGCCCGGCTCAGCGGCGCTCGCCGCCGCCCAGCGGCTGTCCCGCGAGATCGTCTGCGGCTCCTTCCTCTATCCGCTGCCCGACGCGGACGAGGGGCTCGCCCGGCTGACCGTGCTGACCTGCCCGCCGCAGGCGCCCTACCGGCTGGCCGGCGTCGCCGTCGTCTCGCCCCCCGGAGACCTGCGCGGCCTGACCCGGCGGGAGTTACAGATCGCCGGCCTGCTCATCGAGGGCTGGGCCAACCAGCGCATCGCGGCCAGCCTGTTCATCGCCGAACGCACCGTCGCCACGCACGTGGAGCACATCCTGGCCAAGCTCGGTGCGCCGACCCGGGCGTCCGCTGCGGTGCGGGCACTGCAGTCCGGGCTCTACGTGCCGCATCCGGCCCCCGCCCCGGCCGTCGTCGAGGTGGCGACCAAAGGCTGAGTTGGCCTCAGTCCCCGTTGCCGACGTCCGCGGCCACTTCTGCCCGGCCGCCCAGCCCGCCACCGCGCTCAGGTCAGTGGCCATGGTGGTAGTGGTGGACGACCGCGTGGCCCCTGCCGTGCGAGATCATCAACCGGTTGACCGGGGTGGTCAGCAGGAACGCCACGAGCAGCGAGCCGGCCAGCGACGTCCAGAACAGCGTGCTGGTCAGCCCGGCGTCCATGGCGCCCGGAATGGCCACGATGACGGCGTTGTCGAGCAGCTCCATCAGCGCGATGGAGACGGTGTCGGCCGCCAGGGCCACTGCGAAGGCGGTGCGCAGGCCGACACCGGCGCGCAGGACGCCGCGCATGGTCAGCGCGTAGCCGAACACGAATGCCAGCGCGATCGACAGCAGCACCGTGGCGGCGTTGTGCAGGCCGAACGCCGTGCCGATCACCATGCCGAGCACCTCACCGATTGCGCAGCCGGTCAGGCAGTGCAGCGTCGCCTGCCCCGCCGCTGCCCATGTCACCACGGCGCGATGCCCGCCGCCGTGCTCGAGGTCATGACCGGCATGTGTCTGGTGGTCCATCTCACCCTCCCCGGAAACGATGCCTCCACAATACCCCTGGGGGGTATATGAGAGAAGGTCAGATCCGGTGGGCTGCGTCTCAGCATCGGGTCACACCACGCCTCGGTCCTCAGGCGCGGCGGCCGTCAGAACCAGGTTTCGGCGATCTCCACAACCGTCCCGTCGGACTCCACGATCGGGATGGCGCGCCACTTGTCGAAGGTGGTGCAGGGGTGCGAGATGCCGAAGCCGATCAGGTCGCCCACCTCGAGCCGGACCGACCTGGGCAGTTCCAGGTGTGCGTGCTGGTCATTCACCGCGACCACCCGCACCGTCGCGTCGAGACTCTCCACAGTGGATGATGTCCGCCGCACCTTGGGGACCGGCGGCCCGGCGTCGACAGCGGCGTCGCGGCGGCCGAGGCCGGCGATCACCCGCTCCGGTTCCGGCCGGGACAACACGGGTGCCCAGACCCGCAGCGCCTCCCGGAACCTATGTGGACCCCGGGGATGGGCCCCGAACGGCGACTCCTCGTGGTACTTGCCGGCATCGTGCGTGACGTAGCAGCCGCTGCGCAGCACGACTCGGTAGCCGATCGCATTCAAGGTATCCGGCAGCATCGCCACGACCCGGTCGAAGTAGGCGCTCCCGCCAACGGTCACAACCGGATCCGGTCCGACCACATCGGACACCGCTTGGGCGACGGCGACCATCCGGCGCAGCAGCCCGTCCACTTCGGCGAGGGTCGCCGGAAGCGAGCCGGCGTCGATGAGGCCCTCGAACGCGGCCACCCCGGCCAGCGTCGCCGGCCCGGCCGCGACCCGGCGGGCCAGCGCCACCGCGTCGCCGTCATCGCGCAGCCCGGTGCGGCCCCCCGGGAGGCCGAGCTCCACCAGCACGCGCACCCGGGGAAGGTCAGCCACGGCGGCGAGCGCCGCGGCGGAGTCGGCGTAGCAGAGGAGGTCCAGGTCGGGGTACGCCCGCAGAAGCTCTCCAAGCAGGCGTACTGAGCCCGGATCCACGACCTCGTTGGCGAGCAGGATCCGGCGTACGCCCATCTCCGCGATCGCGCGCGCCTGCCAGGCGGTGGCCGCGGTGATCGCCCAGGCGCCGGCCGCGAGCTGCCGGCGGATCAGCTGCGGCGACATGGTGGTCTTGCCGTGCGGCGCCAGCAGCACACCGTGCGCGGCGCAGTAGGCGGCCATCGTGGCGATGTTGTGCTCGAGCTCGGCACGGAAGAGGGTCGCGGTCGGCAGCGGGAACGTGCCGTCGAAGACGTTGCGACCCGGCGTGAGATCGGCCGGGAGCCCCTTCGGTGGTACCGGCACGGCACACTCCTTCCGCTGGTCAATCTCGCCTACCGGACTCAGGCTAAGGGACGACACGCCGGGTGCCGCCTTCGCGTTTTCCTTCCTCCAGTGCGGGAGGATTTCGAGAAGCGGCCGGGGAAGAAGCGGGAGGCAAAGCGGCATGCGGCAGGCCTGTCCGGTGTACGACGGCGACCGGGTCCCGGACCGGTTGGCGCAGTTGGGGCTGAAGGCGGAGTTCTTCGATCTCGCGCTGCGCGGAGCGGATGCGGAGGCGCGCACGTACACCTTGTTCGATCCGCCGAACATGGCGGGGATGGCGCGGTACGCGCGCACCGTGCGGCTGCTGCGCGAGCAGTTGGTGCCGCTGGGCTGGTCGTACGACAACCCGCGCAACCTGGCCCGCACGGTCAGCCCGGACCGCCGGGTGGCGATCGTCACCGCGCTCGGCGACGCGGCCACCGGCGTGGCGGATCTGTCACCGTCCACCCGGTACGAGAAGGGCGTGGCCACCGTCGAGGCGGTCAACCGCAACTTCCTGCAGCTGACCCTGCCGATCGACCTCGGCGACGACCAGCCGGTCGAGGAGCAGGAGGACGGCGTCGTGACCTGGATCCTGCTGTACGCCGTGGGCGAGGCCGAGATCCGGGCCGAGCTGTCGCTGCCCGATTCGATGGTCGACGGCTACATCGACACCTGGCTGGAACGGATCATCCTGCCACCGGTTCCGCTCCCGGCCGCGGTCCCCGCGCCGGTCCGCGCCGCCGACCCCGAGGTCCTCGTGGCCCGCCGCACGGCATGACCGAGACCGCACCGTTGACGCCGAGCCGGCTGACGCTGGCCCGCAAGCGCCGCGGGCTGACCCTGGTCCAGCTCGCCGCGGCGGTAGGAATCAGCGTGCGCAGCCTGTCCGCCTACGAGAACGGTGCCCAGGAGCCGGGCCCGTCCACCCGGGCGCGGCTGGCCGCCGCCCTCGACGTGCCGGTCGGTTTCCTGACCGCCAGCGATGTCGACGAGATCCCGGTCGACGCCATCAGCTTCCGGGCGCTGAGCAAGCTGACCGCGGGGCAGCGGGACACCGCCCGCAGCGCCGCCCGCATCGCCCTGCTGCTGGCCGAGTGGATCGAGCAACGGTTCCACCTGCCCGAGGCCGACGTGCCGTCGCTGCCGCGTCTCGATCCGGAGACCGCGGCCGAGGTCGTCCGGGCCCGGTGGGGGTTGGGTGTGGCGCCGCTGGGGCATCTGATCCGGTTGCTGGAGGCGCACGGTGTCCGGGTCTTCTCGCTGGCCGCCGAGTGCGCCGAGGTGGACGCCTTCTCGTTCGTCTGGCGCGGCCGACCGTACGTGCTGCTCAACACGAGCAAGTCCGGTGAACGCGGGCGGTTCGACGCGGCGCACGAGCTCGGGCATCTGGTCCTGCACAGCGAGCACCGGGTGCCGCACGGACCCGACGCGGAGCAGGAGGCCAACCGGTTCGCCGCCGCGTTCCTGATGCCCCGGGCGAGCGTCGTGGCCCACGGCCTGGCCGGCGCGACCAGCGACCGCATCCTGGACGGCAAACAGGTCTGGCAGGTCTCGGCCATGGCACTGGCCCACCGCCTGCACGAGCTCGGCCTGCTGACCGACTGGGGCTACCGCACGGCCTGCGTCGACCTGTCCCGGCGCGGCTACCGGACCGGCGAGCCGGGTGGGATGGCCAGGGAGACCTCGCCCTTGCTCCACGCCGTCTTCAATACTCTGCGCCTGGACGGCATCACGCCGGCCCAGGTCGCCGGCGAGCTGCACATCACCACCGGTGAGCTCAACCGGCACATCTTCGGGCTCGTCCCCACGGCCGTGGCCGGTACGGCGGCGCCGACGCCGCCGAGGCGCCCCAAGCTCACGTTGGTCACCGGCTGACCGCAGATCGGGCCGGCCGCGTGCGGCCAGCCACGCCCGCCTGGCGGCGACCGAAGGTGCCCAGCCGGCCGTTCAGGCCGGCTGGCGCTAGCCGCCGGGGCAGGGAAGGGGCGACAAATGCGCGGCGCCTGTGCCGCGACCGC
>JADGHA010000080.1 GCA_019689695.1 Micromonosporaceae bacterium
GATCTGCTGCCGGGTGGCCGGCTTGGCGTGCAGGAACTCGGCGAACTCGTTCTGTGGCAGCAGCACGCAGGTGGTGAACTGCTCGTACGGCAGGCCGACCGCGTCCAGCACGGCCTGTTCCATCTCGCCGGGCGTGCCGGCCAGCACCTCGCCCAGGTCGTCCGGGGACAGCCCGGTGTCGAACTTGGTCACGTCGAACCCGGCCGGCAGCAGCTCCAGGCCGGCATGTGCGGTGGAGACCTTGCCCTTGGGGCTGCGCCGGACCACCCGGCTGGCCACGTACCGGGCGCCGGCCGACTCGAACACCAGCCGGACGCGGGCCTCGTTCGCGGAGGGGGCGAGGGCGTTGGCGATGGCCTTGCGGTCACCCCAGCGCGGCACCGTGCCGTAGAGGGCGAAGCAGATCGCGTCGAGCACCGTCGACTTGCCGGAGCCGGTCGGGCCGACCAGGGCGAAGAAGTCGGTGTCGGTGAAGTCGACGGTGGTCTCGTCCCGGAACACCGCGAACCCGGCCATGTCCAGCCGGAGTGGCCTCACGTGCTGTGCACCTCCTCGTAGAGCTCGTCGAACAGCGCCCGTACACCCTCGTCGGAGTGGCCGATGCTGTCCAGGTAGTCGGCGAACAGCTCGCGCGGCGAGCGGCCGGCCCGTGGCGCCGCGGTGGTGGAGGAGGCGGAGCCGGCGAGCATGTCCGGGTCGATCCGCACCTCGACGGCTCGGGGCAGCAGCCCCTGGACCTCCTCGCGCAGTCCGGCCCGCGGCTGCTCCCGGACGTACACCCGTAGCCACGCCTCACCGGTATCCATAGTGGATAGATCGTCGAGTGTGCCGCGTACGGTGCGTAGCGGCACCGCGGCGCTGATCGGCACGTCCCGGGTCTTCGCCGCGGTCTGCGCGGTCACCTCCACAATGGTCACCGACGGCGTGTTCTCCTCCTCGCCGAAGTCGACGGCGAGCGGGCTGCCGCAGTAGTGCACCGGGCAGGGCCCGACCACCTGCTGGCGGCGGTGCAAATGGCCCAGGGCGACGTAGTGCGCGCTGGCGGGGAATATCGTCGCCGGTACCGCGTACGCCTGCACGGTGTGCGCGTCGCGCTCGCCGCCGCCGGTCTTGGCGCCGACCACGGTGAGGTGCGCGGTGACGAGGTTGACGGTGCCCGCGCCGAACCCTCCACTGAGGACTTCGATGAGCCGGGCCAGGTGGTCGGTGTAGGTCTGGACCGCCTCCGCGGCGGTCAGCTCGAACATCTCGGTCGCGCGCACCGCGTACCGCTGGGAGAGGAAGGGGAGGGCGACCAGCCGCCACGCCTCGCCCGCGGCCGTGCTGCCCTCGAGGACGTGGTCCGCCGCGGAGCGGACGGTGCCGCGCAGCTGGATGCCTGCGGCGTCGGCCCACGGGCGCAGCGCGTCCAGGGCGGCGCCGTTGTCGTGGTTGCCGGCGATGGCGACCACGTCCGCGCCGGTGCCGCGCAGGGCGGACAGTGCCCGGGTGACGATCCTGGTCGCTTCGGGGGTGGGTGCGGCGGAGTCGAACAGGTCGCCGGCGACCAGGACCAAATCCGGCCGCTCGGCCCGGGCCACCTCCACCACCTCTCCGAGGACCGCGATCTGCTCGGCGGTGCGCGACTGTCCCTTGAGGACCTTCCCGACGTGCCAGTCGGAGGTGTGCAGGATCTTCATCGGCTAGAACGGGATCTCGTCGTCGGGGGTGCCGGCGCCGTTGCCGGGGCGGCCGCCCACCACGGCGAACGGGTCGGCGGACTGCACGATGGACCGCAGCGTGTGCGACGGCGCGGCGCCGGCTTCGGCGACCCTTGTGGCCCAGGCGGGGAACGGGAACTCCACGCACAGCGGCACCGGGATGTCGGGCTGGTTGACGAACATCGTGCCGGGCCGGGCGAGCAACGCCCGCTGCCGGTGCGCCTGCGGCAGGAAGCCGTACTCCGGCCGGGCCGCCTCGGCCGGATCCAGCCGGCCGACCACCCGGACCGCCGAGTTGGTGACGACGCGCCGCTCCACCTCGCTGGCGGTCTGCTGGGCGCCGACCAGCACCACACCGAGCGAGCGGCCCCGCTCGGCGATGTCCAGCAGCACCTCCTTGATCGGGCTGGACCCTTCCCGCGGCGCGTACTTGTTCAGCTCGTCGAGGACCACGAACAGCAGCGGCCGGGCGCTGCCCGCCTTCTCCTTGCGCTCGAACTCGGTCTTGAGCGTGACGCCGACCACGAACCGCTGCGCCCGGTCCGGCAGGTTGTGCAGGTCGACCACGCTCACCTGGGCGCTCGCCGCGGTATTGATCTCGTGCGGGCGGCGGGTGGCCAGGTCGCCCCGGATCAGCCGGGACAGGTCGCGCTTGCTGGCGATCAGCCGGCGGGCGAACGCGTTGATGGTGCCCTGGCCGACCGCGGATCCGGTCCAGGCCCCGCGGGTCTCCTCGTCGCCCAGCTGCTCCACCAGGTAGTCGACCAGGTCGGAGTATCCGTTGAGGCGTACCCCGCCGAGGCTCACCCCGCCGCCGGCCGGCAGGGCGGCCCGGGCCAGCTGCGCGGCCACCGAGTGCACCACCATGGTGTACTGCTGGCGCTCGTCGTCGGCGTCGGCGAACACGTAGGGCAGCAGCCGGTCGGCGCAGAACTCGGCCAGCGTCCAGTAGAAGACGTCCACTCCGGACAGTCGGCTGCTGACGTCGGGGGTGCCGTTGGCGTCGCCTGGCCGCGGTGGCGCGTAGACCCGCACGTCGGGGAACGGCCCGGCGGGCAGCCCCAGCCGGGCGTACGCCGCCGTGGTGGCCTCGTCGAGGCGGGCGTTGGGATGGTCGAGGAAGAGCAGGTCCTCGCCCTTGACGTTGAAGATGAGCGCCTTGGTGTTGACCCCGTCCGCGCCGAGCACGCCGGAGCGGAACACCGAGTAGAGCAGGAAGGTGGCGAAGCTGGTCTTGGTGGCCACGCCGGAGATGCCGGAGATGGAGACATGCGCGCCGCGGCTGCCGTCGAGGAAGTCCGCGTTGAGGAAGACCGGCGAGCCGTCCCGCCCGGTGCCGATCGGCAGCCGCTTCTCCATCCGGTCGAAGTGGAGCGCCGCGTCGCGCAGGTCGCCGCTGGCCCGGGACACCTCGGCGCCGGGCACCGGCGGCACGTAGACCTCCGGATCCACCCGCGTGGTGGTGACCTCGGCCGCCTCCTGGACCTGCGCGGGCAGCGTGCCGTCGGCGATGGCGAACACGTCGGAGTCGAACTGGGCGCCTTCATGGCGGGCCCGGACCTGGGTCACCACACCGGCGATGGTCACCGGGCCGTGGTCCGGCACGTCACGCTTGGTGACCACGACGTCGTCGAGCTGGAGGTAGCTGCCGGGCGCGACCGCCGTCCAGAACTGCAGTGGAGTGGCGTCCGCGGTGCCCATCACCCTGCCCACCGGCTCCGACATACAGCTCCTCACCGACCCACCGGCAACTCCCTACCGCATCTTGCACCACTTGTACGACAGCCGGCCGCAACGCCACGGCGTGGATGCGAGGTGGCACACCTTGCGCGCAGCTTTTCCACAGCCGGCGGCCGCCGTCCACAGACTTACCCACAGGCCGTCAGGGGCGGGTGTAGCGCAGCAGCAGCGTTCCGTGGTCGTCGGCGAGGATGTGCCGCAGCGCGAACCGGGCCGGCGGGTGCCCGGCACCGGCGATGATGCGGTCCGCGCCCGGCCCGGCCAGCAGCGGGGAGACGGTCAGGTCGACCTCGTCCACCAGGCCGGCGGCGCTCAGCGCGCCGAACAGGTGCGGCCCGCCCTCGGAGAGCAGGTGGCGCAGTCCGCGTTCGGCCAGCCGCTCGACCCCGGCGGCCAGGTCGACCGCGCCGTCGCCGAGAGTCAGCACGTCGGCGACGGGCTCCAGGGCGGCCCGCCGGTCGGCCGGAGCGGCGGCGTGCGTCAGCACGATCGGGCGGACCGGCGCCTCGGCCAGGGCCGGGTTGCTGGCCATGAGGTCGAGCGCGCTGGAGACCACCACCAGGGTCGGGTACTCGGCCAGGCCGTGGGCCCGCCGCCAGCTGCGCCGGGCCCGGTCCAGGCGCAGTGCCTGGTAGCCCTCGTGGCGCAGCGTGCCGGCGCCGACCAGCAGGGCGTCGCAGAGCATGCGCAGCAGGCCGAACACCTTCAGGTCGGCGTCGCGTGGCAGGCCATGGGAGAACAGGCCGGCCGAGAAGCCGCCCACCTCGACCGCGCCGTCCACGCTGGTCACGAAGTTCATCCGCAGGTGGGTGCCGGCGCGGTCGCTCACCGCGTACGCCGCGGTGAGCGCTTCGTCGTCCAGGGGGCACGGGTCGGGCCAGAGCCGGTGGACCATGCTCGCCTTACTCGCCGGCCGGCCCGGTCACCGGCTGGGTCGGGCCCGGTACCTTGTGCTGGCAGTCGCACCAGCTACGCCCGCGGCACTCGGCGTGCCGGCGGTCGCGGCATGCGGCACAGATCATTCCAGAAGCCTATGCAGGCCCACCGCGACTGAGGCAAGAATGGAGCACCATGCCACGGCAGATCTACCAACTCAAGATCTCGCTGGCGGAGGTCACTCCGTCGGTGTGGCGCCGCGTGCTGGTGCCGGGCGGGTACACGTTGGACCGGGTGCACCGCGTGATCCAGTACGCGATGGGCTGGCAGGGCTATCACCTGCACTCGTTCGACATTGACGGGGTCCAGTACGGCGAGCCGGACCCGGACGGCGACCTGGTCCTGCGGGACGAGCTGGACACCCGGTTGGACGCGGTCGCCGCCAAAGGCGACCAGATGGTCTACACCTACGACTTCGGCGACTGGTGGGAGCACGAGGTCGTGGTGGAGGACGTCTTCCCGGCCGAGCCGGACGAGATCTACCCGGTCTGCGTGGCCGGCGCCCGCGCCTGCCCGCCGGAGGACGTCGGCGGCGCCGACGGCTACGCGGAGTTCCTCGACGCGCTGGCCGACCCGGACCATCCGGAGCACGTGCAGATGCGCACCTGGATCGGCCGGCCGTTCGACCCGGCCCAGTTCGACCCCGGCCGGGTCACCACCCTGCTGCGGCGCCTGACCTGACATCCCGGCAGCGGCGCCTGACCTGACATCCGCGCGGGCTGCCGGGACTCGTCGCCCGCGCAGCCGCCGGTCGGCGCCATCCGAACGTTCCACGGTCCCCAGCCTGGAGTGGGGAGGCTGATCCCCCGGCTTCGCGCGGGGCCGGGACGTCGTCCCTGCGAGCCGCCGAAGGCCGGACACCCCCACCCGTCGCGGTTCCGCTGGCCGGGTGCGCTGGCGCGGCAGCAACCTGTCCTCCGGACGGCAGGGGCGTGTTGCGGTATGTGCGGAATCGACTCCGATAACGAAATGGGAACGCTCCCAATGGCCGCTTGACACCCTTCACAGCTCCCGGCACTCTCATGGGAGCGCTCCCGATGTGACCAAGGCCGCAGCCGGGGGCCACGCAACAACCACCCCGCCGGACATGTCCCAACGCCTCACGGCGCTTCGCGACAGTGCTCCGTCCGGATCGCCGTGTGCACTTCTCACAACCCCATACACACGACCTGAGAGGGGTCAGGTATGCGCGTAACCATGCGAGGGCGCCCGCTCGTCGCCCTCACCGCGACCACGATCGCCGTGCTCGGCATGGCTGCCTGCGGCGGCAACGACGACGATAGCGGCGGCTCCAGCTCGAACGAGCCCATCACGCTCACCGTCGACATCTTCGGCGACCAGGGCTTCGGGTACGAGTCGCTGTACGAGGAGTACAAGAAGACCCACCCGAACATCACCATCCAGGAGCGGGGCAAGGGCCTTGGCCTGGGCGACTACAACACCAGGCTGACCCAGCAGATCACCGCGGGCGGTGCCGGTGCCGGTGACATCGTGGCCCTCGAGGAGGGCACGATCACCCAGTTCTACGCGCAGGCGGACAAGTTCGTCGATCTGGCCAAGTACGGCGCCAACGACCTCAAGAACAACTTCCTGCCGTGGAAGTGGGAGCAGGGCGCCCCGCCGGCGCTGAAGGGCAAGGTGCTCGGCCTGGGCACCGACGTGGGCGGCATGGCGCTGTGCTACCGGCGCGATCTGTTCCAGCAGGCCGGTCTGCCCACCGACCGGGAGGCCGTCGGCCAGCTCTGGCCCACCTGGGAGAAGTTCATCGAGACCGGCAAGACCTTCGCCAGCAAGGTGAAGGACAAGAAGTTCGTCGACTCCGCGACCAACTTCTACAACGTCGTGCTCATGCAGTACGCCGGCGCGGGCACCGGCTACACGTACTACGACAAGGACAACAACCTGGTCCTCGACAGCAACCCCGACGTGAAGAAGGCGTTCGACCTGACCACCCAGATGATCGCCGCGGGCCTGTCGAACAACCTCGCCTCCTTCTCCGACGAGTGGAACGCCGGCTTCAAGAACGGCACGTTCGCCACGATCGCCTGCCCCGCCTGGATGACCGGTGTCATCAAGGGCCAGGCCGGTGACGCCGCGGCCGGCAAGTGGGACATCGCCAAGGCACCCGGCGAGGGCGGCAACTGGGGCGGCTCGTTCCTGGCCGTGCCGACCTCCAGCAAGCACCCGAAGGAGGCGGCCGAGCTGGTCAAGTTCCTGACCAGCCCGCAGGGCCAGATCGCCGCGTTCAAGGCGCTGGGCAACCTGCCCTCCTCGCCGCAGGCGCTGCAGGACCCGGCGGTCAGCGGTGCGACCAACGACTACTTCAACAACGCGCCGGTCGGCCAGATCTTTGCCGCTGGGGCCACGTCGCTGAAGCCGGTCTACCTGGGTCCGAAGAACCAGGCGGTGCGGTCAGAGGTGGAAAACGCGCTCCGCTCGGTTGAACAGGGCAATGCGGACCCCGCCAAGGCGTGGGCCGACGCCGTAGCGAAGGGCACTGCCGCAGGCAAGTAAGCGCGATGACGCGCGGACCGCAGGGGCCGGGTCGGCCATCCCCGACCCGGTCCCGGCGGGTGTCCGAGGACACGCCGACGTGTCCCGCTCCCTCATTCGAAGGACCTGAAAGATGAGCCTGGACCTCAGCACCGCGCCGAGCCGCGGCCCGCGGACGCACCACCGTGCGGCACCGCCGCGCGCCACGTCGAGATGGCGCCGGCAGCTCACCCGCTTCGACATCAAGGCCTCGCCGTACCTCTACGTCCTGCCGTTCTTCCTCCTGTTCGCCGTCTTCGGGCTCTACCCGATGGTCTACACGGCGTGGATCGCGCTGACCGACCGCTCGCCGCTGAACATGACCATCAACTTCATCGGCGCGGACAACTTCGTCGAGCTCTGGCACGACCACCAGTTCTGGACCGCCGTGCAGAACACGCTCGGCATCTTCGTGCTCTCGACGGTGCCCCAGCTTCTGCTCGCCCTCCTGCTCGCGAACGCCCTGAACCGGAAGATGCGCGGTCTCGGGTTCTTCCGGATGGCCATCGCCATCCCGATCATCACCTCCACGGCGGTCGTCGGGCTGGTCTTCGGCTTCGTCTTCGCGCGCGACTTCGGCCTGGTGAACTGGCTGCTCGAGCAGGTCGGGATCAACAAGATCGACTGGCGGGCCAACCGGCTGCCCGCGTGGGGCGCGATCTCCGCGATGGTCGACTGGCGGTGGACCGGCTACAACGCGCTGATCTACCTCGCCGCGATGCAGTCGATCCCACGGGACATGTACGAGGCGGCGGCGATCGACGGGGCATCCCGCCGCCGGCAGTTCTGGACGATCACCATCCCGCTGCTGCGGCCCACGATCATCTTCACCGTCATCATCTCCACCATCGGCGGCCTGCAGCTGTTCGCCGAGCCGTTGATGTTCGACAACAGCCCGCGCGCGCTGTCCGGCGGGACGCAGCAGCAGTTCCAGACCGTCACGATGTACCTGGTCCAGACGATGAACGAGCGCCTCCGCTACGGGTACGCGGGCGCGATCGCGCTGGCGCTGTTCGTCCTGATCGTGATCATCTCGCTCATCAACTACGCCCTGATCCGCCGGATCAGCTCAGACAAGTGAGGCCACGATGACCGCCGTGACCATGGGCACCCCGCAGGCCACCACGGACCGCAAGGTTCCGACGGGCGCGTCCGGAGCCGCCGGACGGCTGTGGCGGGCCAGCCCGCTCACCGTGCTGGCGCTGGTGCTGGCCACCATCCTGTCGTTCTTCCCGTTCTACTGGATGATCGTGATCGCCTCGCGCACGAGCGACACCGCCAACCAGTGGCCGCCGGCGTTCGTCCCCGGTGGACGGCTGGGCGAGAACATCCAGCGCGTGCTCAGCAACGACAACGCCAACATCGTCAAGGGCCTGATGAACTCCCTGATCGCCGCCGGCACGATCACGTTCACCACCGTCCTGCTCGGGTCGCTGGCCGGTTTCGCCTTCGCGAAGCTGCGCTTCAGGGGCAAGAACGTGCTGCTGCTGGTCATCCTCGCGACGATGATGGTGCCGGTCCAGCTCGGCGTCCTGCCGCTCTACATCCTGATGGCGAAGCTGGGGTGGCTCAACGACATCAAGTCCATCATCGTGCCGTTCCTGGTCAGCGGCTTCGGCATCTTCATGATGCGGCAGTACGCGAGCCAGGCGGTGCCGGACGAGCTGATCGAGGCGGCCCGGGTGGACGGCTGCTCCACGCTGCGGATCTACTGGCACGTGGTGGTGCCGGCGCTGCGTCCGGCGGCCGCCGTGCTCGGTCTGCTGACCTTCATGGAGCAGTGGAACCAGTTCTTCTGGCCGTTCGTGGTGCTCGCCGACCAGAACAACCCGACCGTGCAGATCTCGCTGAAGCTGCTCAACCAGGCGTACTTCACCGACCTGTCCCAGGTCTTCGCGGGAACGCTGGTCGCGACCGTGCCGTTGTTCGTCCTCTTCGTCCTGTTCGCCCGGCAGATCATCGGCGGCATCATGGAAGGCGCGGTCAAGGCGTGACCCGCTCTGAGGCGCTGACCACCGGCACGGATGACCTGCCCGCCGACTTCCTGTTCGGCGTGGCGACCGCGGCGTACCAGATCGAGGGGGCGGCGGCCGAGGACGGGCGGGGTCCCTCCATCTGGGACACGTTCGCGCACACGCCTGGCAAGGTGCGTGGCGGCGACACCGGGGACGTGGCGTGCGACCACTACCACCGGTACCGCGAGGACGTGAAGCTGATGGCGGACCTCGGCGTCCGGGCGTACCGGTTCTCGGTGGCCTGGCCGCGGGTGCAGCCCAGCGGCCGGGGCCCGGCCAACCCGGCCGGGCTGGACTTCTACCGCCGGCTGGTGGACGAGCTGCTGGCTCACGGGATCCAGCCGTGGCTGACGCTCTACCACTGGGACCTGCCCCAGCCGCTGGAGGACGCCGGCGGCTGGCCGGTCCGGGACACCGCCGGCCCGTTAGCCGAGTACGCCCAGCTGGTGCACGCCGCGCTCGGCGACCGGGTGCGGCACTGGACCACGCTGCACGCGCCGTGGTGTTCGGCCTTCCTCGGGTACGGGTCGGGCGCCCACGCGCCCGGGCGGCAGGAACCGGCGAGCGCGGTCCGGGCCGCGCACCACCTGATGCTGGGCCACGGCCTCGCGGTGCAGGCGCTGCGGGCGGCGGATCCGGACGCGCAGGTGGGCGTCACCCTCAACCTGTACGCGGTCTCCCCGCAGACCGGTTCGGCGGAGGACGCGGAGGCGGCGCGGCGCATCGACGGCCTGGCGAACCGGTTCTTCCTCGACCCGGTGCTGCTCGGCCGCTACCCGGCAGACGTGGTCGAGGACCTGCGCAAGGTCAGCGACTTCGGGCATGTCCGCGAGGGCGACCTGGCCACCGTCAGCACGCCGCTGTCCATGCTCGGCATCAACTACTACAGCCGGTACGTGGTGGCGGCGCCGGACGGCCGGGACGAGCCATCGGAGTACTGGCGCAGGCCCAGCGACTGGCCCGGCAGCGAGCACGTGCGGTTCGTCCATCGGGGGCTGCCGGTCACAGCGATGAACTGGGAGATCGACCCGCCAGGGCTGGTCGAGGTGCTGTGCCGGGTGGCCACCGAGTACCCGCGGCTTCCGCTGTACATCACCGAGAACGGGGCGGCCTTCGCCGACGAGCCCGGTCCGGACGGCACGGTCGACGATCCGGACCGGGTCGCCTACCTGGCGGAGCACGTGGCGGCCTGCCAGCGGGCGATCCGGATGGGCGTTCCGCTGCGGGGCTACTTCGCCTGGTCGCTGCTGGACAACTTCGAGTGGGCCTGGGGATACTCGCGGCGCTTCGGCCTGGTCTACGTGGACTACGCGACGCAGCAGCGGATCCCCAAGCGCAGCGCGTACTGGTTCCGGGACACCTGTCGCCGCTGACCGGCGAAAGGTCGGATCTTCCCTTGGAAGCGCTCCCAGGGGTTGGCTATTCTCACGATCGGTCATGCTTAACAAGCTGAACTGAGACGGGCCGGCACAAGTGGACCGCGTCCACCGTGGCGCGGCCCTCGACGCTTAGGGAGAGAAACATGACGACCCAGCGCACGCGGTCCGCGGGGCGCCCGACCCTTGACGAGGTCGCCGCGCGTGCGGGCGTGGGCCGCGGCACGGTGTCCCGGGTGGTGAACGGGTCCCCGCAGGTCAGCCCGCGTGCGCGGGCCCGGGTCGAGGAGGCGATCGCCGAGCTGGGGTACGTGCCCAACCGGGCGGCCCGGGCGCTGGTGACCCAGCGCACCGATTCGGTGGCGCTGGTGGTCTCCGAGTCCGGCGAGCGGCTGTTCGGCGAGCCGTTCTTCGCCGGCATCGTCCGCGGCATCAGCTCCGGCCTGAGCGCGACCAACCTGCAGCTGTGGCTGGCCATGGCCCAGTCGCCGGCGGAGCGGGAGCGGGTCGAGCACCACCTGACCGCGCAGCACGTGGACGGCGTGCTGCTGCTCTCCCTGCACGACGCCGACCCGCTGCCCACCCTGCTGGAGGAGCGGGGCCTGCCGACGGTGCTGGGCGGGCGCCCAGCCCGGATGCTGCAACCGGGCGCGAAGCCGGCATACTTCGTGGACGTGGACAACGCCGGCGGCGCCCGGCAGGCCGTGGAGTACCTGCTGGAGCGCGGCCGGCGCCAGGTGGCCACCATCGCCGGCCCGCAGGACATGGCGGTGGGCGTGACCCGGCTGGCCGGCTACCGCGAGGCGATGGCGGCGCGCGGCGAACCGGTCGAGGCGGACCTGATCGAGTACGGCGACTTCAGCGAGGCGAGCGGCGCCGCGGCGATGAGCCGGCTGCTGGAGCGTCGGCCCGACCTGGACGCGGTCTTCGTCGCCTCGGACCTGATGGCCGCCGGCGCGATCCGGGCGCTTCGGGACAGCGGCCGCCGGATCCCGGACGACGTGGCCGTGGTCGGGTTCGAGGACTCCTCGATCGCCCGGCAGACCGAGCCGCCGTTGACCACGGTTCACCAGCCGGTCGAGGAGATGGGGCGGGAGATGGTCCGGCTGCTGGTCGCCCGGATCAACAAGAGCGAGCCGGTGGACCCGCCGTATGTGCTGCTGGACACACACATGGTGCCGCGCGAGTCCGGGTAGCCCGGTCGCGGCCGGATACGGGTGGGATGCCGTCGGGTGCGGCGTGCCCCGTCCGGTGGTGCCGGCTGGACATGTCACCGCAACCGTGGCGAAACGACCGACTGGCATGCTCGTCTTCGACGTCGCCCACCGGAGGTCGCGGACATGTTGTTGCGGGTACGTGTGACCCTGCCGGACCGCCCCGGCTCGCTGGGTCAGGTGGCCCGCACGCTGGGGGTCGCCGGCGCGGACATCGTGCAGGTCGTGGTGCTGGAGCGGGCCGGCGGCCGGGCGGTCGACGACTTCACCGTGGTGTGGCCCGGCGCGGTCCGGGTGGACCGGTTGCTGGCCGGCCTCGGCGCGGTGCCCGGGGTGACGGTGGACGGGGTGTGGCGGGCGACCGGGGCGCCGCTCAACGGCGGCCACGACGCGCAGTTGCTCGCCCAGGTCGCCGCCGGCCCGGCCCGGGGCCTGCACACCCTGGTCGATGCGGTGCCCGGACTGCTCGCCGCGGACTGGGCGGCGGCCATCCTGGTGGCGGCGGACTGGCCGTTGCGCACCGGCGGGGCCGAGCCGGTCGCCGGCACCGAGCCGGCCGTGGTCTACAGCAGCTGGCAGGCCCCGGATCCGCTGGACATCCC